>JBFFMO010000091.1:0-9600 GCA_041554035.1 Allomicrovenator sp.
TCCATCTTGGTCGGGTCGATATCTGAAATCGTCTTGAATCGTACTGCACGAGCGAGTCGCTCTGGCGCGCCTTCCCGGATTTTCAACACCGGGAGGCGTGGAATGGCAACTTGTTTTGAGGACGAGAGCAGTGAACGGGCGGCCACAATTGCGCACAAGATCATGAGTGCGGCGAGGCAGATCAAGAGCATGTGTTTGAGCCGACGTTTCATTTCCGTCGCTCAATCTTGAGTCGGTCGGCTTCTTTCATCTTGTCTTGGTTTTCGAAGAGCTCGATCACGTCGCCGTTATTCATCCGCGGCGTCACCTTCTTCTTAACAGCCTTCTTCACAGGCTCGTCTGGAGCAACGTACCTCGCGGCCTCTGCCTGTGCGGCTTGGCGGGCTTCTGCCGCCTCCTTTTGCTTCTGCCACTCGCGCTCTTGTTCAGCACTTGCGGGAGGCGGAGGCTCAAATTTCGAGAAATGCATATAGAGGGCGCCCCCAACAACGACTAAGAGCGCCGTAACCACGACAAAAAGCGCAATCGGTGTGGCAGCCGACTTCTTCTTTTTCGCCTTGTCGTGAACCTGAGCCGTGGAAGCGGTCGGCTGATTTCGCAATGAGAGCGGGGATGGCTTTTTTTCTACGGGAGCGGATGGAAGGGCCGAGGTGGGCTGCTTCGGGGCATCCACCGCTGCGGGCCCAGCGACGGCCTGAAGTTGGTCCGTGGCCATCACACGAGCGCCTGCGGGGATCACGATTTCTGCGAATTGATCCGCAGACTCGGCCGTTCGCGACGACGCGGGGGCGAAAGCCAGATCGCTCTCGGCGAAACCCCCTTCAAATTCGAATGAAGAATCGATGTTGGGGTCCATCGTAAGAACCGGCTCGGGCGCGGATTCGGCCACCGCGTTAAAGGCTTCCCAGGCCCCAACGATCTCTTTTTCAGCTTTAAGACCCGGCACCGACCCCTGACGAACTTCACTGGGTGAAAGTCTGGAATCTGGTGTCCCAAGTTTGAGTGCGGGATGGACCTTTGTGGATTCTTGAAGCGAAGCCGTCTTGCCAGCGACGTTGAGTTTCGCAAATTCCCTTAAGAGCAACGCAGCCGATTCAGGACGATCGCTTGGGTCTTTCTCGAGCATGGCCATGATGAGTTCGACCAGACGCTGCGGCAACAAACCTTGTTCAACCCAATGGGATAAGGTCGGTGGGCTGTCGTTTACATGTTTGAACATGACCTGCATCGACTGCCCGGAAAACGGCGGTTTTCCGGTCAACATCTCGTAAAGCACCACTCCAGCGGAGTACAAATCGGATTTGAACGAGACGGCCTGCCCGCGCGCCATTTCGGGCGCGATATAATAGGGCGTTCCCGAGACCCGGCCGGCCTGAGTCAGGCGCACGTCGTCGCTTCGATGAGCCAGTCCAAAATCCAGCACTTTCAGGCGCAGCTCGCCGCTGGTGCCAGCCGAGAGCAACATATTATCGGGTTTGATGTCGCGGTGAACGATTCCACGTGAGTGAGCCTCATGGAGCGCACCGAAAAGCTGTTCACCGATGTCGATACACACGTCGACGGACATCCGGCCTTCGCGCAAGAGCTTCCCAAGTGGGACGCCGTCGATGAACTCCATGACGATGAAAATCACGTCATCTGGCGTGCGGCCAAGATCGTAGAACTGCACAATATTCGGATGCGTAAAGGTCGCCATGATCCGCGCTTCCCGTTCGAAACGCTGGGCCTGAACGGCAGCGACTTCGTCCACGCGAATGAGCTTCACGGCCACCTTGCGGTTCACGTTGAGCTGGGTTGCCTGGTAAACCGCCCCCATTCCACCGGCACCGATAAACTCGTCGATACGGAATCTTCCGTCGAGAATCGTGCCCACCATATTTGGTTCATTCGTTGGTTCGTTCATGTGTGTTCATGATTCCGTTATGCGTGGGGGAAGTAAAGCCGGACCGTCATAGACGTCCAAGTCTTTCATCAAATGTTTCTGGATTTTCCCCATCGCATTGCGCAGCAAAGCTGGCATCAAAACGACTCCCCGAACCTGTTTAAAGTCCGCGAGATGCTCGCGTCCTAAAACCTGCAGCTCACCAAGCACAGCCGCGGCGTCATGCCCTGGCGCCACGACAGCAGCCACGATTCGCTCACCCCATACTTCGTCAGGCGCGCCAAAAACGGCAATCTCTTGAACCCAAGGGTGCAGAGCCAGCACGTCTTCGATCTCTCGCGCGGCGATCTTGAACCCACCGCTTTTGATGATGTCGGTTGAAGCCCGTCCCAAAATCTTGAAATAACCGTCCTGACTCATTTCGGCGATGTCACCGGTCAGAAACCAGCCGTCTTTGAACGCCGCTGCCGTCTGCGCCGGAGCTCCACGATAGCCCGTCATCAACGAGTCCCCGCGAACCACGATTTGGCCCGACTCCATGGGCTCGCAGGTGGAGCCGTCCTCGCGCACGACTCGAACTTCAGAGCCCGCGACAGGCCTACCGACGGTGCCTGGGCGCCTTTCCCCATCATAGGGGTTCGACAACGTGAGCAAGGTTTCACTCATGCCGTAGCGTTCAAGAATCGCGTGACCCGTGAGGTTCAAAAACTCTTCAAAATGACGGGCCGCCAGCGGCGCTGATCCAGAAGTGAAGAGCCGGGCGTGCGAAAGGATGGCCGCGTCATCAGGATGGGTTTTGAGGTGCTCCAGGAGCATCACGTACATGGTCGGTACACCCATGAAAATCGTTGCACCCCGTTGAACCGAGACCACGATTTCTTTGGGCTCAAATCGCCGCTGCAGCTCGACCCCGCATCCTTGAATGAGGCCACCGTGGATGCCAATACACAGGCCGTGTACGTGAAAAAGCGGCAACGCCAGGACAAGCTGGTCGTCGCCAGACCATTGCCACAGATCCGTCAAAGCCTTGATATTGGACACGACCGCACGAAACGAGAGCTCGACGCCCTTGCTCTTGCCGGTCGTTCCCGAGGTGTAAATTAAGAGCGCGATGTCTTCATCATGCGGAGCATGGGAAAACGTCGTGGTCTCAAGATTCGCCTCAAATTCAGGTTCCAACAAGATCTGGGGAAGGTCAGGATTTGCCCTTCGCACGGTGTCGGAATGCTCAGCGTCGGCCAGGATCAGGCGAGCCCCACTGTCGCTGAGGATATGCTGAACCTCTTCGACCCCGTATCTCGTATTGATAGGAGCGTGGACAACTCCAGCCAGATAATGCCCGAGGATCGCGACCACGAGCTCGATCGAGCTTCCGGCCATCAGCGCAACGGTGTCTCCGGGGCCAATCCCCTGAAGACGAAGCGCCCCGGCATAATGTTCTGCACGATTATAGAGTGACGAGAATGTCACGCTTCGGCCCGACCAGGCCTCGACAAATGCGATGCGGTCGGGAAAGTCCTGAGCAGACTTGAAAAGAAGTTCAAACCACATCAAACCAGCCGATGTTCAGTGGTGATGGGCAGCGGTTCCGTCTTCGCCGTGTGGGTGGCCGTGCTCAAGCTCACCTTCGGTCGCTTCACGGATCTTGACGATTTCGACGTCGAAATGAAGCGTCTCGCCGGCAAGTGGGTGGTTCATGTCGAGTTCGACGAGATCGTCGGTCACGGCAGTCACCCAAACGGTGATCATGGCACCATCGCCCGTTTCAGCGTGGAATGGCATTCCGACTTCGATTTCCATTTCAGCGGGAAATTCGTCGCGAGGCACGCGTTGCGCGCCGGCTTCGTCGCGCTCACCGTAGCCGTCTTCAGCGGCGATCACGGTGCTCACTTTATCGCCCACTTTCTTGCCCGTGAGTTCTTGCTCAAGGCCCGGGACGATATTGTCCGCGCCATGCAGGTAGATCAAAGGCTCATTTCCTTCAGACGAATCAATGGTTTCGCCTGCGTCATTCTTGAGGGTGAAATGGATGAATACTACTTTGCCAGCTTCGACGGTGCTCACGCGGTCTCCTGTTTTCTTGATCATTCAGTGCTCAGCGAATCGCACCCAGATTGGGGCGTTCGACAAGCCGGCGGACCATAGACGCACGTGTTCAGAAACTCAAGCGGCGCAAAGCATCAACGAGCCGCGCATTTTCCTGCATCGCAAAACGCCTCGGTCACGCTTGGACACGCATCACACGTGAAGTCGCAACGCCCCTGATTACGCTGCATAAGCGTGAAGACTTCGTTCTCGAGGACAAAGGGGAAGCTCCCCAAATACGCCTCGTCACATCCACACGGATTGAGGTCGTCTCGAAGCTCACAATCGGAATCGACGGTGCAGGAACCCGGCGGGTAGATTCCGCCGTCTTTGCGCGCGATATAGGTGTCGCACGCCATGACCTCGATCAGCCCGCATTGGCTTTCCATGCAGGTCACCACCAACTCTTTGTCTTCGAACGGCGTCTGGTAGGAGCATTGGGACATTCCGTCGATGCACGCAAAGGGATGTGAACACGAGTGGTCATCCAACGATTGAAGCGCCGTGTTCACTGCCGCAAGGTCTCCGCCGATCGTTGCCGAAATCGCACACTCGCAGTTCCCAGCGCGCTCAACCACCATGCAATCCGCGACCGTCGAACAGTCCCGAGGCAAGGCCCGCACCGCATCGGTGACCCACCCTTGATACGAGGAACACGTGCCCACGGCGCTGAGGTCCTCTCGGGCATCAATACCCGCGTCCACAGTGGGTGACGTTGACGTCTCGGAACCGCACGAGGCCACGAGAACGAGCAAAAAAATGTAGCGCATCATGGGTAGACCGCGGTTGGAATGAGTCGTTCCAATATCGAATTATCGCCCAACTGACCGACGTTGTTCGGGCCGAAGCAAAATGCCAATCCGTTGGCGACACCGCAAGAGTGTCCGCCAGCTGAGATGAACGAAAAGGCGGGAGAGTTGGGAATCTGCATGGGAGCCATTTTGGGGTCGGTGTCTCCAGTACCCAGCCGGCCATTTGCCCCTGAGCCCCAGCAATATCCGAGCGCGCCCGAAACGCCGCAGGCATGGTCATCCCCCAAATCGATGGCCGAGAAACTCAAGCCAGCAACCAGAACCGGGATATTGCTGATCGGCAGCACCGACGAGATCCCAAGCTTGCCGTCTGAATTGTCGCCCCAGCAATAGAGCGCGCCAACAGTGGTGATCCCGCACGAAAAGCGGTTTCCAACGCTGATATCCGCGAAGACTTCGGTGGTCAAAACAGGCACAGCCACACGGCTTTCGACAACGCCACCGTTTCCAAGCTCTCCTTCGCCATTATGCCCCCAACAATAGAGCTTGCCGGCGAGAGTCACGGCGCAGGTGTGGTCCCTGCCGGCGGCAACTTTCGACCACTTTGCCAACGGTTCGGCGGCAGGCGGCACGATCTGCGTCGGGACGTCCAAATCAGTCGTGCCGTTGGAGCCCAGCCGACCGGCACCAGCCTTACCCCAACAGTAGATATCGTTGGTATCCGTGACTCCGCAGGTATGATCAGCGCTGGTCGAGATCTGCAGGAACGACAATCCACCCGAGGTGATTTCGGGGATCGCAGTTGACCCCCCGGTATTTCCACCACCCAGTCTTCCGGAGGCCCGATCGCCCCAACAATACACAGCGCTACCGCTTCGACCACAGGTGTGTGTTTTCGCCGCATGAATCTCATCAAAGGTCATGGTCGTCTTGATGGCAGCAGGCAGAATTTGGTCATCGGTTGAGTCCGTTCCCAAACGGCCATCCGCTCCTTCGCCCCAACAAAATCCAAATCCGGCAGGAGTCACGCCACAGCTGTGAAGGTCTCCCGAGGACACCGACTGAAGAAGAAATCCTTCGACGGTCAAAGGAGTGGTTCCTATGACGCCGTCAACTTCTGCACTGACGGCGACCACTCCTTCTTTGAGTGTCGTGACTTGCCCATTCATGTCGATCGTGGCGATGCTGGTATCGTCGACGGACCACGCCACGGTGCGGCCTGTGACCGCGAGGCCATCTTCATCAATCACGGAAGCCGTGAAGCTGACCAGAGAACCGACATTCACGGTAGAATCGGCCGGCGTCAAAGTCACACTCGCAACGACGGGCCGATAGACCTCAACGACAGACTCCGCCATGAGGCCTTCGAAAGTCGCTCGAATGGTGGCCGAGCCGACCTGATTGGCGGCCGCAGAAAACACGACAATATCGGGCCGATCCACGTCCGAGGCCAGGCCACCGAGGATCGCGGGATTATAAGTCCAGCCCACCGATTTACCGATAACCTCGTTTCCGCGTTCATCAAGTAGAACAGCCCTCAACGAAAGTGTGCTGCTCTGGCGCACACGTGCGGTCGCGGGGTCGATCGTCATGCTGACAATGGGGAATTCTTTGACTTCGACCGATGACACGCCGCTGACGCCATCGGCGCTCGCCGAAATATTCACCGTGCCCACGGCCTTACCAAAGACCACACCGGCACTCGAAACCGTTGCGATCGCTACGTCTTCGCTGGACCACGTCAGGGTACGAGTCAAGACATTCCCGCGAGCATCAAATGCCTCAGCCACCAGCGTGGATTCCGTGTCGAGACCCAGCTCAAGGGTTGCTGGCGTCACGACAATCGAATCCACCGGGTTTTCCACGGTGATGACGGCCGAACCGGACACACCCTCGACGGTCGCGCTGATATCGGTGACACCCACGGCAAGCCCGGTCACGACGCCAAAAGCGTCCACAGAAGCCACGTTTTCGGCACTTGTCGCCCAGGTGATTGCCTTGTCCATCAGGGCGTCACCATTGGCGTTAAACACCGAAGCCGTGAGCGTAATCGGGTCGCCGGGGGTCAAAAGCGCACTCGCCGGCGTCACGACGACGCTTGCCACCTGAAGTGGGTTGTTGGTGTTGTTATTGGTCGAAGCACCGTCGAGAGCACAGAAACCTGAACGACAAGTCGCTCCTTCTGGACAGTCCGCAGTACGTGAGCACTGAAGGTCTTCTAGAGCCGAATAGTCGCATCCCGCCACGAAAAAAAATAACGCCAAGAGGCTCGCAAACCAGCGCATTCAGCTCTCCAAACTCAAAGTGAGAGTCATGGTAGCGCGAAGTTGGCTGCGATGCACCTTTGACGACTGACGATCATGGACACCCGGATCGGCGTGGAGGCATCAGGCCAAGTCGGGGAAGTTAATCTTCAGGTCAGGCTCGGACTTCTCGCCCATGGCATCGAGAGCTTTCTTGGCCTTGTGCCGCTTGTGCAAACCTACGGCCACCATAGCTGGCGCGACAAAAAAGCAGAGCGGACAGGTCGTGCCGATCAAGAGCAACGACGCCGCAGACGCGGCCCCAACGCCCACCCCAAACTTAACGTGGCCAACGCCTTCTTTGAGGTCCACCTCGTGCTTCCCTCTAAGGTCTTCGGTCTCATCGTCGATTATGTCTTCGTTCATAAACACCTCCGTGCTCCCTTGGAATGTAGGTGCGAGGTGGCTGGCATGAAGGACAAGAAACGAAAAAACCCGGCGTTTGCCGGGTTTTTTCGTGCTACGAAGTGCGAATCATTCGCTATGTGCGCCGTCCTAAGCTCGCTTCGGAGAAAGCTGAGGCGTTAGTCTTTTTTTCGCCAGTGAGATGGTTATGGCTGACCAGATCGTTGGAGTCCACCACGAATTGGAGCCTGTGGAAAAACGCCGTATTCTCGAAGATAAGATATTGATAATAAACAGCTTTATTCAAAAACAAATCCTACGCGCCATGACGAAATGCGGGCCAATTTCTGGGATGTCAAAAGCGTCGGAAAGGATCTCAAACCCGCAGTGATCGTAGAAATGCGCCGCCGATTGCCGAGCATTGCACCAGACCCATTTCGACTTCGAAAAGCGGTTTTTCAGCTCTTCTAAAGCAAAATCTAGAATACACTTTCCGATACCTTGGCCTTGCATTTGTGCGTCGACTGCCATTCCACGAAGTTGAATCGCTTCCGGATCGTCGAGTTCTACTGTGGGTTTGAGCAAGAACGTCGCAACCCCAATGATCCTGCCATCGGAGATCGCTGCTACATGGGCGCACTCGGATTGATCGTCTTCCGGGAATACGAGTAGACGTTCCGGTGGATATCCGGGTCGCAGGACTCGTGTGCGCAGTGGCCGCACCTCGTCGGCACTCACGAACATCACAGACACGCTCATGTGTTTAGAAGTCCCCGAAAAGGTCTGTCAGGCGACAGTCCAGGGCTTGCGCGAGCTTATGCAACGATGAAACCGAGGCCGACGATTCAGCCCGCTCGATTTGCGAAAGCAGGCTCACCGAGAGACCGGTTCGACGGGACATCTGTTTGAGCGTCAGGTCTTGCTCTTTACGACAGCGTCGGATGTTCTGGCCGATCGTGAGCAAAAGGCGTTCTTCAGAACTGACCAAAAGGCCTTTATCGCGAAGAACAGCCTCCAAACGAGAGTTGAACTCGTCGATATCAAAAGGTTTTTTGATATAATCGGAAACCTGATGTTTCATCGATTCCACAGCCGTATCCACCGTCGCGTGGCCGGTGAAAATGATGACGGCGAGGTCGCTGTCGTACTCGCGGATGTCGGCGAGCAACTCCATCCCGGAGATGCCTGGCATCATCAAATCCAGCACCACGACGTGAAATCCCACCTCGCGAATCAGATCTAGAGCCTGCTCCGGGTCGGTCAACGACTGGACCTCGTAACCATTCTGCGACAGGAGAAGTTCCATGTATTCGCAGATGTCGCGATCGTCGTCGACGATAAGTATTTTGATATCTCGCGACACAAAGGGCCCCGTAAAAGATCGAACGTTCCAAGTCAGTTAACCCTCTTGCTGAGACCGAGTCAAGCACACCAAAGATGCGAAACGACTCACTGTTCACGCAAGTTAGCGAAATTGGTCGGATAAATTATCGAACTTGAATCCTGCGCCTCACGGTGCGCCCCAACTCATCCATGACCACAATGTCGTGAGAGCCGACCGACGGCGTCCACCAGAGTCGATTCCCGGCGCTGGCAGAACCCACATGCACGCCATCCACATACCAGTTCAGCATCATCGTCGAGTCGGATGAGTCGGCTTCCAGAGGCTGTTGTTGCTCATCTGCGGCCATTCCGGGAACCAACACCAATGTTCGGTCAGGCGGGGGGAACAAGATGACCGGAGGCTCCGAAGACGACTTTGGTCTGCATCCTGGCGCGTAAGAGGGCCTTTCGCGACCGGAGCGATTGCGGTCGTCCAGATAGCGCCTCACTGACGCCGGCCACTGCACAAAATTCTGGGTCGAATAAGTCTTGTCGGCCCGACACTCGGGGGTCAAAACCAGGCCGGTCTCTTCATCGATATCTGCACGCACATGGTAGGGGCAGGGAGTGCTAGGCACTTTCGAGCGCAAAGCCCAGGTCGTGGTGCGGTGCTCACAAGCGTCGGTCGGGATATGACCCGAATAGGAACAAACCTCGACTTCGACCAAATCGGCGGGCCGCGTGGTCGCTTCGCCCTTGGTTTCGATGGCTTCCAGAATATCAAAGAGCAGCGGGCCACATCGTTTCGACCCAACCAGGGCCGAGCTCGAGGTCCGGTCTTGATTGCCCATCCAGACCGCCACAGTCATCGATTCACCCGCACCCACGGCCCACGCGTCCAAATTCCCAA
>JBFFMO010000092.1:0-9566 GCA_041554035.1 Allomicrovenator sp.
GAAAGCCGACGCGTTGATCATACCCAGGCGGTCGGTGGTTTATGTTGAGGACGAAGCGACGGTGTTCACGGTCGCAAACGGCCTGGCCGAACGTCGAAGCGTATCGCTTGGAGTGTCAGAAGGCGCTGAGGTTCAGGTTCTGTCTGGATTGAAGACCGGTGAGCCCGTCGTGGTTCTTGGACAAGACGGCCTCAAAAACGGAACCCCAGTGGATCCGAGCAAACGCAAGGACGCCCTATGAAGGGGTTCGGGGCGTGGTCGGTGACCCGACCCGTGGCCACGATGATGATTGTCGTGGCCGTGACGGTTTTTGGTTGGGTCTCGTACCGCCAGATTCCCGTGAGCCTGATGCCTGAGCTCAACTACCCCACGTTGACGGTCCGCACGGAATTGCGCGGCGCGGCTCCCCAGGAAATCGAAGAAACGGTCACCAAGCCGATCGAAGACATCGTTCGTACGGTCGAAGGTGTGGTGGGGATTTCGAGCGTTTCACGCGCCGGACAGTCCGACGTGGTCTTGCGTTTTGCGTGGGACACGAAGATGGACTTTGCCACGCAGAAAGTCCGCGAACGCGTCGAGTTGGTGCCCCTGGCGGAGGAAGTCGAAACGCCAATGTTGCTGCGGTACGACCCCGACCTTGACCCCATCATCCGAGTCGGTGTTTCGGGGCCTGTATCCCCATCTGAGTTGCGAAAATCCACCGAGGACGAAATCCAGCCCACGATCGAAAAGATCGAAGGTGTGGCGATGGTTCGGGTTCGTGGCGGGTTGGAGGAAATCATCCGTGTCGAACTCAATCCAGGCAGAATGGCGGCTCTGGGCGTAACGACCCGTATCGTGTCCGAGCGATTGGCTTCAGAAAACATCAACGTCGCGGGCGGGGCGTTGTCTGAGGGCGACGTGACGTATCTGGTCAGGACGTTGAACGCTTTCGAAGACTTGAACGAGATGAACTCACTGGTGGTGGCCTACCCGGGCGGGGTTCCGGTTCGTCTGGGCCAGGTCGCCGATATCCATCGCGATACGCGCGAACCCGAAGTGTTTACCCGGGTGGGTCAGGATGGGAGCGTCCGCGAAAGCATCGTGATCGAAATTTTTAAAGAGGCCGATGCCAACCTTGTCGATGTTGCCGACCGGGTGAACGACGCGCTTTTTGGGTCCGCGGCAGATTTGAGCTCAAGAGCTCAAGATTTGGCGAAGACGCAAGGACTCACTTCGGTGATGCGTGCCCGTTTGATCGCCGAAGGTTCCCGGGGGCTCGCCGGCGCCACGCCCAGCCTCAGGCCCCGGCTCTTGCTCGACCGTCTGCCCACGGGCATTGAACTGACGAAGCTCTCGGACCAGTCGGTATTCATTCGAAAAAGCCTGGACGAGGTGACTCAGACAGCCCTTTGGGGCGGGCTTTTTGCCGTTTTAGTGCTCTTCTTATTTCTCCGTTCGTCGTGGTCGACCTTTGTGATCGCCGTGTCGATTCCGCTCTCGGTGATCGCGGCCTTTGGCGCGCTACGACTGGTCGGCGTGACGTTGAATGTGATGAGCCTTGGCGGCATCGCGTTGGGCATCGGCATGCTGGTGGACAACTCGATTGTGGTTCTTGAGAGCATTTTCAGGTGTCGCGAAGAAGGCGACGACTTGATGGCGGCGGCGTTGCGCGGGACGCGCGAAGTCAGCTCTGCCGTCACCGCGTCCACGATGACCACGATCGCGGTGTTTTTGCCGATCGTTTTTGTAGAGGGCGTGGCGGGGCAGATTTTTGGAGATCTGGCTTTGAGCGTCGTGTTTTCGCTGCTCGCGAGTCTGGCCGTGGCGTTGTTATTCGTGCCGATGGTCGTGGCGCGCGAACCCAAAATGCCCAAGACCGTCAATCCGCTCTCGGTTCTGAAATGGCTGGTTCGCCCGTTGAGTGCGTACAATTCTAGCCGCGACGAATGGAAAAGCTGGCTGAAATCCGCGAAAGGTCTGGCTCATGCTCTTACGCCGCTCGTGGCGATTTTCCTGCTGATTCGCTTTGTGGTGCTCTTCGTTCTGGAATTGGTATTTGGCCGTTTATTCGTAGGAATCATCGGTTTGACGGCATCGATCGCGGCGTTGGTTCTGGGGGGCGTCATTCGAGTCGTTCGGTTGGTTGTTGGTCCTGTTTTGACGGGGTTCGACAAGGTGTATGGCCGCCTGGAATCGGTGTATCCGCCGATTCTGCGTGGTGCATTGAGGGCCAGATACGCAGTGACTTTGGTCTCGTTTCTTCTTTTTGGAGGGGCGCTCTGGGTCTTTGGAGATTTGGATACCGAGTTGATGCCAGCGATGCATCAAGGGGAGTTCACGGTCCGAGTTCAGATGCCGGTGGGGACCAAGCTCGAAGAGACCTCCCGTATCGTGAAGGGGCTTGAGGCCGACCTGTTGCTCGTCCCAGATGTTGCTCGCTTCGCGACAACCGTCGGTGTCGAGCGCACCGCGCTGCAGACCTCGGACGAAGGCGAACACACGGCTCAAATCGCCGTGGTGCTCAAGCCAACGTCAGATCTTGAAGCCGCCGAAGATCGGGCGATGCGAGAAATCCGAGAACATGCCTCGCATCTGCCTGGCGCCACGGTCGAGATCGAACGTCCCACGATGTTCGCCTTTCGGACACCACTTGAGATCGAGGTCGTGGGGGATGATTTACGCATTTTACGGGTGATTTCTGACGAGATCGTCCAAGAGATGCGCCAGAATCCTGCGTTTGCGGATGTTCGCAGCAATCTTGGACGCGGCTTTCCAGAAGTTCAGATTCTGCTCAAACGCGACAGGCTGGCGGCTTTGGGGCTGACGGCTCGTGAGGTCGGGGAAACGATCCGCGATCAAATCCGAGGGGTCGAGCCGACCAAATTACGGGAAGTCGAGGATGACATCACCGTGATGGTTCGTGCGTCTCCTGAAGAAATCCCGGATGTCGCGTCGCTGCGCGGACTCGTGGTGAGGCCAGCCAGTCAGGATCTGGCGGAAGTTCGTCTGGAAAGCGTTGCGGACATCTCTTTGGCCGTGGGGCCCAGCGAGATTCGCCACGTGAACGGAAATCGCGCGGCGGTGATATCTGCCGAGGTGCCTGTAACGTCCCTCAGCGGCGCTGTAGAGGCGGCTGAGGCGACTTTGCGGTCATCGCGACCTCCGGCCGGGGTTTCGCTCGAAGTGACCGGCCAGAGCCGCGACATGAAGGAGTCACAATCGAATATGCTCTTCGCCCTCCTGCTCGCAGTGTTCCTCGTCTACGTCGTGATGGCGAGCACGTTTGAAAGCGTGATTGGGCCTTTCGTGATTTTGTTGAGTATTCCGCTGGCGCTCATCGGTGTGACGGCAGCACTTTGGTGGACAGGCCTGAACGTGAGCGTGCTCGTGTTCATCGGCCTGATCATGCTCGAGGGTATGGTGGTCAATAACGCGATCGTGTTGGTGGATTATATCCAGCAATTACGGCTGCGCGGGGAGACCTTGATGGATGCCACGATCAACGCATGTCGAGTACGTTTGCGTCCGGTGTTGATCACCACGCTCACGACCGTGTTGGGCCTGATGCCGATGGCGATGGGCCTTGGTGAAGGCGCCGAGTTAAGACGACCTCTCGCGGTCACGGTCGTTGCAGGGCTTGCGAGTTCGACGTTGCTGACCTTGCTTCTGGTGCCGGTCGTTTTTGTGATCGCGATGTCGTGGCAGAAAGAGCCCGTCAGTCCTTGAGCAACTCGATCATGAGCTCTGCTTCTTTTTGAAGTGTGCTCCATTTCTTGTCGTCCAAAACCAGCGTGTCACGGCACCGGATCACCGTGAGTTCGGGCGTCGTGTCTACGCCGAAGACTTCACAGGCGCCCAGGCCATTATTTGAAGCCAGGGCTTCGGCAAGCGTGACGACCGCTGTGGGAATCACGTAGTTGGGGTCTGGATTGATCTGATGATGGTTCTCAATCACGGCCGTGATTGCGGCGGGTAGACGCCAATGCCCGGCAATGATGCCGGAGCCAGCGCAGTGGATGTCGTCGATGGCCATCCAGAGGTCGAGGTTCAAAGGCGGCGCTTTGCCATCAATCTCAGAGAGGACGCCAAGAGCACCGATGGTTCCGATATCGTGTAGGAGCCCACACAGGTAAATCGATTCATCGACCACTCCGCAAGTCTTGGCGACCAGCTTGGCCAGGTGAGCCGTAGCAAGCGAGTGGTCAAAGACGCGTTGAACACTGGCCTGATAAGATTTGACCGAAAATACCGCAGATTGAAGGGCCACTTCCATCACGATTTGGACGATCGTTCGTCGTCCCAGGCGCACGGTGGCGTCGTGAATCGATGCCGAAGCCCGAGTGCCGTAAAGCGGGGAGTTCGCGACCTGAATCACGCGAGCGGCGATCAACGGATCGCGCTCAATCAAGGTGACCAGCGCCGAAGTGTCGGCATCCGAGGACGCAAAATTGACGATCTTGAGTGCGAGCTCGGGCAAGAGCGGTGGACGATAATCCTTCGCGCGAAACGCGGAAGACAGGAGTTCACGCAGAACGTCAACGTTCGTAGGGCTTTCGGTTTCCATTGAAAACGCCAGAGCATGCATCGCAATCTCCAAGAGTGATATACCGAGTTCATCGGCACTCTTTAGCGATGGATTAGATCAATTGTGCAATTTTTGAATGATTTGGCGACAAGAGATTTTGGTCTTGTCTGTGAGGTCTTTGAGTTCTTGGAGCATGAACGTCCCCGCGTCCGCTCCGACGTGTCCGATCCGCCGCGCAAGCACATTGAGCTGTGCTGGGTCAGCGGGCAGTGCTGAGATACCACGTAAATCGGCCATCCGCAGCCGCGATTCTACGGTTCGAAGTTGTTCGTATGCTCGGAGAAGCTGCTCGAAGTCGACATCGAACCCATGTTTATCGGCGACAAGAGCTGTCAGGACATCGTGCGTTCGCGTGGACTGAAGCGTCGGCGAATCCTTGCCAAGACGCAGCTGGATGGCCTGGACGGCAAATTCGATATCGACCAGTCCACCGGACGAATACTTGATGTCCAGGACCCCTGGCGCGAGCAGGTTTTCGCGGATTTTTTCGAGCATCTCCATCAATTCGTCGGCCCCACCCGGGCCAAGGCCCCTTTCAAAGACTTCGTGGTGTCGAATGGTCTCGACCTCGGCACAAAGTGACGCGGGTCCCGTGATCGGCCTGGCCCGGACCAGAGCCTGACGTTCCCAGAGCGCCGAGCTCTGTTCGTGATAGCCCCGGAATTGTTCCAGACTGACCACGAGCGCCCCTTGTTGGCCTGAGGGTCGAAGCCTCGTGTCGACCTCGTACATTTTCCCACCGGCTCCCGCGGAAGACAGCGCGCGAATCAGGCGCTGGGCGATCTTGGCAAAAAAGCTGTGATCGAGTCGCCATTGCCGGTCGTATTCGTAGATGAAGAGCAAGTCGAGGTCCGACCCAAAGCTGAGCTCACGCCCACCGAGTTTCCCCAGCGCGACGACACAGAAGGGGATTTCATGGATCGGTGGCAGCAAATAGTCGGCCCTGCGCTTCTTGGATCGCAGGGGTTCATAGACTTCTTCCAACGAGGCTTGGATCACGACCTCGGCAAGATTTGCCAGCTGTTCATGCGTCTGGACGATGGTCGCAGCGCCGCCATAATCGTGCAGGCCGATGCGCAGGGTTTCTTCCTGGTGAAATCTGCGGATGATTCCGATTCGGTGGTCCGGGTCCTCGATTTTCACGAGTCGCTCTTGCACGTCACGCAGCATTTCAGCCCGTGATCGCAGGACGGCGACCGTGCCGGTTCCCAGAAGGCGCTCGACGATTGCGGGCTCACGCAAGAGGGCCGCGCCCAAATAGGGGCTCGAACCAAATACATGGACCAATAAACGAGCGGCGTGAGGGTGTTCTGCCAGCATCCGGTAATAACCGGGGCGGTCGCCCACCACGGCGATAAAGCGCGTCAACAACGAGAACGCTTGATCGGGATTGGGTGCGCCCGCGCAGCTCGTGAAAAGGTATTTTGCGAAGTCACGCGCCTGTCCCAAAGCCCGCTCAGAAAAAGGCCCATGCGCCTTTTGTCGTAAGATCATCAGCTGACCTGCAACCTGGCGCGGTCGCTCAAATCCCAATCGCCCCAGAATCGCGTGAATGGCCGGCGTGTCGATCGCGTCATTTTGGACGGCGAGGACGGCGTCGATGTCTTCGATCGGTTCGCGGCCCACTGTTGGTTTTTCGGGTTTTTGTTCGGAGTCGGTGAAAAGCCGGTCAAACATCGTCCGAACATCGAGCCGATGTGCGAGCAGTTTTGTTCGCAAAGAAGCAGGCGTGAGGGACATTCGCCACGCCAGGTTTTCGAAGTGTTCGTCGTTGCTTGGGATGCGGTGTCCCTGGCGATCCTGCTCCATCTGAATTCGGTGTTCGACGGCCCGAAAGAACGCGTAGGCGTCGCTGAGACGGGCGTTGTCGTCGTGGTTGATAAGGCCCGCGAAGAGTAGGCGGTCCAAAGCCTCAAGGGTGTTTTTCACCCGCAGGCCCGGACGTGTTCCACAATGAACAAGCTGCAGTGCTTGCACAAAAAATTCGACTTCGCGAATCCCGCCGATGCCGATTTTGACATCCCATCCGAGCACGCCAGAGGCGTCGCGGATGTGGATGATCGGGGCGGCTGGCTTGGGCGCGGCCTTCTTGATCGTCGGTGCACCCAGCATTTGCATTCGGGCCTGCAGTCGGTTGCGAATCGGAGCCTGAATCGGAATTTCTTTGGATTCTTGAGCCTCTTCATATCCCACCAACGCCGACGCTTCGGCGTTGCGGTGAATCATGTCTTTCATGGTGCGCAATTCGTCGATGGCGCTGTAGTCGAGGTATTTTCGGTACAGAAATGGCTCAAGCTCTTGGAGCAGCGCTTCACCCAGCGCATGGTTCCCGCCGACGGGCCGCGCCTTGATCAACGCACTTCGCTCCCAGGTCCGGCCCCAGGCTTCGTAATAGGATCGGGCTGTAGAAACGGTCGGTACGAGCGCGCCGGCACTGCCTTCCGGGCGCAGGCGAAGGTCGACACGAAAGACGTAGCCCTCGTCTGTGTTGAGGTCGAACCAGGACACGAGATCCTTGGCAAACGACTCGATTTTCGACATCTGCGGAAAAGCTTCATCGGCCGCGACAAAGATGAGGTCGACGTCGGAGCTGAAATTTAGTTCTCGTCCGCCAAGCTTACCCATCCCGAGCACGCAGAAGAGGTCCGCAAATTCAGGAACGTAGCGTCGACGTGCGATCTCTTGGATCGCAACGGTGAGGCAGCTCTCGGCCAGCGCGGCGATTTCGTGCGTGGTTTCACGCACATTCGCGATGTCGTCGACCTCGCGCAGGAAGATCCGCAACGACTCGATCTGTTTGAATCGACGCAACACGGCCAGAGCTGCATCGTCGTCGAGGGCCGTTTTCATTTTTGCGCGTAGCGTCGCACTAAGCGATGCCGTGTCGAAAAAGCGGTCCGAGCGGCTTGTGATTTCCGAGAGGGCGTTCGGGTCCGAGGTCAGTACGCGGCGCGAATGTGAGCCCTGAGCGGCCAACGTAAAAAATACGAGCGCTTCGTTGTCATCGATGAGCCGGTTGTCTGGTAGGGCAGCACAGGCTCCCAGAACAGCATCACGTTCGGTGCATCCAATCAGAAGTTCGAGGATTTGGCCGGACATGGCCTCGGACACACCGAGTCTGTCGAGTTGTTCTTCAGTGTTCTTCAACGGTCGTCTCATTTGGAGACCGTTGTCTTATCACGTCGGAAAGTCTTTGCGCGACTGCCGCTGTACCTCTAGTGTTCATCCATGGAACGTCCCAAACCGATTTTACCCGTTGTCGCGTCAGTGGTCTGGCTGGTCGGCATGATACCTGCGCTTGCGACGATCATGATGTCGGCGTTTTTCTTTGACGCGCCAGGCTCCGAAGACAACGGCTACTTGATAGCTTTTTTGGCCGGCGCGACGTCCTATCCGTTTTTGGCAGCAGTGTCGGTGGTGGGTTCCTGGACCGCTTGGACTTTGCGTCCGCATTCGGCGGGCCTGAAGTGGGCCTTTGCGATCTTGCCAGTCCTTGCGTTGATCACCTGCGCAGTGGCCATGGGACTGTTGATGGTGGTCTGTGACGGCGACTTTGTGTGTCGTTGATCAGGCCGGGTCAATCACAACGAACACCACGTAATCGGCTGTCGACGCGCTCGATAACACGATCTTGAAGACTCCCTCGCTGGGCGCCGCTACTCCATAAATGGCCGGGTAAAACCCGTCGCCCGCGCCCGTATCTTGCGCGATACTCATCCCCAGTGCGTCTTCGATTCTCAGCGTCCCCGTCAGCGCATAGATGCTCGAGGTCAGCGGAAGTGAAACGACAAAAATTCGGTCACCGGTCGTGGCATTCACCGTCCAGGCATCCTCGGTATCGGCACCACCAAGCCCTCCAGAGATTGCGGCGGGGGCCGAGATCGGCTGCGGAAGAAGCGCGTTATTAGGCTCGGTTTCCGGGGTCGAGGATGTCCGTGGAGTCTGCTGCACCGTGATCGAAAAATCACCAACACCGCCGCTCACGACCACATGCGTGGCGGTGTTCGAGGCGTCACCCCAGAGCAGCCGACCATTCACCGATTGAGCATCGCCGATCTTGTCGAACCCGGTCCCGCGCAACAACGTGATTTGTGGCTGGAAATCCATCGAGTCCACCTGCACGTCAATCAGGCCACGGATGCCCGGGAGGCTGTAGATGGCCTCGTTGCCGGCCGTCAAGGTGCCGGCACTTGGCGTCCCGATCACCAGCGGAAGCAGGGTCACGTTTGAGATGCGGACATCGTAGTCGTAGCTGGGGCCTCCCGTACCGTTTTGGTCGTAGGCATGCAGATAGATTTTCCCCGTCGTATTCGCGGTGAATCGCATCGAGTCGACGCCGCTGTCGATGTAGCTCAGGGTCTCGCTGTAGGCGTAGAGGCGGGTCAGGAATGCCGGTTCGGTGGTCGTGATCTGCATCGAGTAGACCTGCCCCTGAACCACGTCCACGGCGTACCAGAGGCCAAAGGGGGCGTCGTCGAGCACGCCGGAGTCGCTGTATGGCAGCGCGACCGTGGGCGCGGTGAGTGCGCGCGCGGCAAAAACATAATCGTAGTCTGCTGCGTAGGCCTGGTAGGGAGTGACGCCCACGTAATATTGCCCGTCTGCAGGAGCGATCCAGGGCAGTCGCCCAGACAGGCTTGAGCGAAGCGATTTGAACTCGGAGTCAAAAGTCTCGATTTGCACCAAGCCATTGAGGGCCTGCACTCGGAAATCGATTTTGTCGCCCTCTAGGGCATCAAACGAGAAGAATTTTTCGGTGCCGGGAGCATCAAAGGTTCCGGAGATTGACAGAGGCAGGGTGGCGGGGATCACGGTCGGTGCTCCCAGCGTCAAGGTCACTGGCGAGCCAATTTCCGTGGGGCGTCCCAGAAAATCCCGGACATCGACACGGTAGGTGCCTGATTCGGCCGCCAGAAACGTGAAGTCGCCATAATTCGAGCTGATCCATGTTCCATCCAAGGTCGAGACGTTCGCGTCTACAAAAAGCCCCTGATCATCA
>JBFFMO010000093.1:0-9556 GCA_041554035.1 Allomicrovenator sp.
CGACATCAAAGAGGCCACGTTTGCGGATCAGCGCTTTGGCCCTAGATAAACGGCGTTCGACGGCGTCCGTTGATTCCAGGAACACGCCGGAAATTTCCCGGGCCGAAAAGCCGCAAAGCGTATTCAGGATGATCGCGACCCGGGCATTCTCCGCCAGACCCGGAGCGCAACAGGAAAACATCAGCCGGACTTCGTCGTTGGTGAATTCTCGTGAGAAGAATGCAGCGACGGAGACCTCCAACGAATCAGGTGAATCAAGTGCCAAGACAGGTTCAAGTCGTCTCTTGGTGGATTGATGCCGCAGATGATCGATGGCCCTATTCTTTGCGACTTGGGTCAGCCATGCTGCCGGATTTTGTGGAATACCGCCGAGTCGCCAGGTTTCGAGGGCTGTCAAAAGAGTCTCTTGAACGATGTCTTCGGCGATTTGGAAATATCGTGGACCCAACAATCGCACGAGGACGGCTGTCAGACGGCCGGCCTCGTGACGAAAGAGGTGATCGACAGTGCCAAAATGCTGGTGGTCGTTCATCAATCGGTCCTTATTCCAGGATATTTGGGACGAGCTGTCGAACTTCCACCACGCTACCAAGTGCAACTCCCGGGCACGCCTTAGCAGTTTCGATCGCATGATGCATGGAGTTGCAAGACGCGATGACGTAGCCCCCGACAACATCCTTTGCTTCCATATATGGCCCATCGACAACCAGGTCTGGGCGCACGCACGCTGCGGGTTTGCCAAGTGGTTGGCCCCCTTTTAGGCGCCGGGATGCAGCCAGCCCTCCCATCCAGGCCTTCCATTCAGCCAGATGGCTTTGCATTTCCGCAGGTGAAAGGCTGGCCATAGGATTGCCTTCATTTCGGATCTCCTCTTTTGGATACTACGTTTTTGGACAGTACGTTTTGCACCGCCTTTCGATTTACGACGAGCCAGTTTTCGTGAACCGGACAGGAAACTTCAGCCGATGTGTTCTTTTCTTTGGCTTGGCTCGGCGCGCCAATCCGGTTAGAACGTTCGAAATGGACCCAATAGAAGTCAGGGGGGATACGTGAATTTTAAACTACTTGGATTGGCATTCGTATTTTTTGCGATGGGCTGCTCGTCATCATCACATTATGTGCCGCAGAATAACTGGCCCTCCAAAGAGGCCTCTGAAAAGCTAGCCAATAGGCCTTTGCCCAAGGCGACGACCGCGATCCAGGAACGCCGTCCCGCGGTGGAACAGTGGGCACTTTTGGGTGAATTGCCCCAGCGATTTGGATATTCAAAACCGGCGCTGACATCCACGTGGGAAACAGGGCTCGCGTCGGTCGTTTCCACGAACCCAAAACACCGAATGTCCGGCGCCGAAATGTGCGTTGCCCAACAGGCTGCGGCCTTCTTTGCGGTTCACGCGGAGCTTCCTGATCAAGGGGTGGAAAGCTTTATCGGAGCGCGTTGCGGAACAACTTCCTATGGATACCGCGTGGGTTGGCTGACCTATGATCGCGACATCGAACCTGATGCCGCATGGGGAAGTCAAAAGGCAGAGATTTCGAAATGGGTCACGAGCAGTCTCGGAGACTTTAAGTCAGCCGATGTGGGCGTGGCCGCCTTGAACCACAACGGAGAGTTGAGGTTCTTCTTGGTCGCTTCCGAACGTTCTCTTGAAATGGACCCCACTCCGTTTGTCCACGCCGGTTCCGTGGTCATCCGTGGAACGTCGAATGTCGCAAACACCGCGAGGATCGGCGCGGCAATCACGAACGGTGAGTTCGGATTTGCGACCTGTGAGCGCGATTCCCGGATACCCTATCCTGCCTTTGCGTTCACCTGTCCGGTCGAGTCGACCGATGCGTTTGCCTATGTCGACTTCTCTGTCTCACGAGAGGGTCGCGTTTTGGGGAGCTTTACCAGTCGCGTATTGGTTGCCCCCACGACTCCACCACAGGAATACATCATTCCCGCCATTCGACGTGCGGTTGCGTTGGCGCCAGCGTCTGAAGAAAACCCAAATGTTGATGTGAAGGGAGTCCCGATCGTCGAGACAAGCGCGACCCGAGAGACGTTTGCCGCCGAAGTCGTTCGCGTCGTCAATCATGTGCGTGCACAGGCGGGCCTGGAGCCCCTGGTTCACGCCGCCGAACAATCGAAATTCAATTCCAAGATCGCGCCATTCATGTTTTCTGAGGCAGCCAGCTCTGACGTGGACTCCGAGAACGAAACCACCATGGCGGTATTGGCGGGATGGAACGTGGATGGCTTCATCGTCGATGGGTCTTTTCAGATGGGAGGGGTGAGCACGGTCGATCCGAGCGCTTACGTCGACTCAGCGCTTGAGTCGGCCTCTGGACGGAGGCTTCTACTTGGCCCTGGTGTTTCAACACTCGCGTTGGGAACGATGTCACAAGGAAAAGGGGTTGGAGTCGTCGCATCAAGTTACGACTTCCTCCCGGAAATGGACTTCAATAGACGGGTGGGAGAGGCCATGCGTGACCTGAATCGCTTGCGGGCCCAACGAAATCTTCCGCCCCTTAAAGAAAGCATTAAGCTCCGTGGGATCGCACGCGAGACCGCCACCCGAATCGAGAGGAATGACATGGATCTCGATGCCGCGGGTAAGAAGATGGCGGAGCAGTACATGCTAAAATACAATAAGAACTGCCTCTACTGGCGTTTTGTGGTCAATGAATTCGACGATATGGATTTCGCGAAGGAACTCATTGAGACACAGAAGGGACGCGTGTCCATCCTTGTGGCCCCATATCGTCCCGAGGGTTACGCATGGGGTTATTACGCGATCGTGATCGTGGTGGAGAATTGAGTATCCACCACAGCCCTGATAGTATCTTTGCCGTCCTTGATTTCACGGAGTTCTACATGAAGACAGTTCTACTCAGCGGCGTCGCTATTCTCGGTATGATGTTGGCAGTTCCCGCATTTGCGTGTGACGGCCATAAAGACGGAGCGACGGCTCAAAAGGAAAAGTCGAGCTGCGACGCCTGTGGCACGGATAAGTGCACCTGCGACAAAGAAAAAGACGCAAAAACCTGCACGGCCTGTGGCACTGACAAGTGCACCTGTGGCCACGGCGAAAAAGACGCCAAGACCGACACCAAGAAGTCCTAAGCCTTCTTGAGTTCGAAAAAAGCTGCTCAGGCGGCTTTTTTTTTGCCCATTTTTAGCGAGACACAAACTTGGAACACACCGTCGTTATTGACCATCCTCTGGTGCAGCATAAATTGACCCAGATGCGTAAACGGGAAACGCCTACCCAGAGTTTCCGTCGCCTCATGGCAGAAATTGGCCTTTTGATGGGATACGAGGTCACGCGCGAAATGCCGCTTGAATTTGAGGATGTTGAGACCCCTCTTGCGCACATGAAGGCTCCGGTGCTCAGCGGGAAAAAGGTCGCCTTGATCACCATCATGCGTGCCGGGCAGGGAATCCTGGATGGGATGTTAGAGCTCCTGCCAGCGGCTCCTGTGGGCCATATCGGTTTGTATCGCGATCCGAATACTTTCGTAGCGGTCGAGTACTATTTCAAAATGCCTGCGCAGATGGATGCTCGCGATTGCATCGTCGTCGATCCGCTTCTGGCTACCGGACATTCCGCCGTTGCCGCCGTCGACAGATTGAAAGAAAAAGGCCCGAAGTCGATTCGATTCATGTGTTTATTGGCGACACCCGAGGGCCTTGAGTATCTGCACCGTTATCATCCAGATGTCACGGTTTATACTGCGGCCATCGACCCTGGCCTCGACGAGCACGGTTTCATCTTGCCGGGCTTGGGAGATGCAGGCGACCGACTCTATGGAACCGCATGACGCGCTGCGTTGATAGGTGTATACATTCTTGACCGTGATGCGCTTTCGGGCGAAGTTGATCGCGGCTCCGGCAACACGTGACGTTGCCGCCGCTCTTTGGGTTTTTCCAAGTCAGGCAGAAGTCTATGGACGTTCGTTCTCGACCAGATTCTTCAATAATTTCCACCACTTTTGTGGCGGTCATGTTGGCAACGGCCCTTTTGGGCTGTGATAAACCGCTTATTGGTGTGGTGGGAACCGCGCAAACGGCCGGTGGCATTGAGTTCACGGTTTCGGATTACGACGTCCGTTATCTGGAAATCAACGACGGCGACAACACGTACGAGTACCCTCGTCCGGTGTTGAGGTTGCCGATTTCGATCAAAAATGTGGCCGAAAAAAGCTTCGTGTACAGCCCGTCTCATGGCGCGTTGCAAATGACCGAAGCTGCAACCCCTCTTCTTTATCTTGATCCCGGTGCAGAGGCCGACTTGCCCCCCGCGAGCAAGAATCTGATTTCAGGTGTGGTTCTGGACAAAGGGACTGTGGAGGGTCAGGTCGTCAATGCCACGACGTTGGCGAAAGGCGAGTCTGTTGAGGATGTTCTTCTTTTTGAAGTGCCCGACGGCCCGCAGAAACTCATCCTCAGTATTCCTCCTGCGATGCATCGTGGCAAAATGCCACTTCTGTTCAGAATCGATTATAAACCCGTGGAGCCGAAGGGACCCAAGGTCTATGCACTCGGGCAGGAACAAGACTTTTCTGGCGTCACGTTCTCGGTGACCGGAGCGGAACTGAATTACGTCAAGACCCAGGATGCGGCTCAAGGCGAAGGTTTCTCGTCGGATCCTCTTTTCAAAGTCTCGTATGAGATCAAGAACGGGTCTGCGGAGGCCATCAGGTTTGAGCCTGGCCATAAAGCGATTAACCTTCGAGGCGCCGCTATTTACGGGGCAGACTCGACCTATAACCGCGTGAAATTTGCAGCAACGACGACGGTCGCAGGTCAGACTGAAAGTTCGGTGACCATTGAGCCCGGCAAATCCGTGACCGACTTTGTGTTGTTCGAAGCTCCTCCCAAAGAGATCACTCAGGTGAGTTTTGAGTACCCGGGCTCTCTTTTTGGCCGCACAGGGCTTGCTCGTTTCAACGTTCCATTTGAATGGAAAGACGTTCCGAAGCCCAAAGAGCTTCAGAAATAATCCATGTCTATCTCTACAAAACCAGCCAGTGGCTTTCGCGATTTCCTGCCAAAGGATGTTCGCCGTCGCCAATTCGTATTCGACACGATTGAACGCGTCTACGAGTCGTTCGGGTTTGAACGCCTTGATACCCCTTGCGTGGAACGCCTCGACACCTTGCTCGGCAAATACGGTGAAGAGGGAGACCAACTGGTTTTCAAGATTCTTCAGCGAGGCGACAAGCTTGAGCGCGCGCTGCAGGCCGAAGAAGTCAAAGACACAGACTTGGCTGATGCTGGACTGCGCTACGATCTGACCGTGCCCTTGGCGCGTGTTTACGCCCAGTACCGCAACGATTTGCCGCGTTTTTTCAAGCGCTACCAAATTGCTCCAGTCTGGAGGGCTGATCGACCTCAAAAGGGTCGGTACCGCGAGTTCTTCCAGTGCGACGTCGATGTTGTTGGTTCTTCCTCGATGACAGTCGAAGCCGAAGTCACCGCGGCGCTCGCCACGATCCTCAAGGAGCTTGGGTTTAACGACGTTCGAATTCACGTGAACCACCGCAAGGTGCTTTTGGCGCTGATGCAGGTTTCGGGAATTCCCGAGTCTCAGGAATCCGACGCCCTGATTGCGATCGATAAGCTTGATAAGGTCGGTCGCGAGGGCGTGATCGCCGAGTTGTCGACCCGTGGTATCGCCGATGATGCGGTGACCAAATTGATGGCCGTGCTTGAGGGTTGTGTTGGTCCGGGACAATCTGGGTTTTCAAACGAAGCGATGCTTTCGCATCTGCAGCAGGCACTGAGTTCTTCGGAAGAAGGCGAAGCGGCCGTTTCGGACCTTTCGGATCTTCTGGAATTTGCAGCGGGCGGTGCAGCGGCATCGCTCATCGTTTTGGACCCCTATCTGGCTCGTGGCCTTTCTTATTATACCGGGCCTATTTTCGAGATTCGTAGTGATGATTTCGCCGGCAGCCTTGGTGGCGGCGGTCGTTACGACGGATTGATCGGCATGTTCATGAAGGGCGACGTGCCGGCCTGCGGATTTTCGCTTGGCGTTGAGCGCATCCTTGTCCTGATGGAAGAACGAGGGCTTTTCAACGACGACGAGACCCACGTCGATGTGATGTTGATGCTTTGGGATAAGGAAACCACGGCATCAACCATGGCGCTCGCGAGCGAATTGCGAAGCCAGGGACTGCGCGTGGACGTGTATCCAGACCACGACAAATACTCGAAGCAATTCAAGTATGCCGAGTCACGAAATATCTCAGTTGTGGTGATGATGGGAGCCGATGAGTCGGCGGCCAACGAAGTCACGGTCAAAAACCTGACGACGGGCACGCAAGTCCGCGTGCCCCGCGCGGATGCGGCCCGCACGATTCGCGAGCTCAGCTCGCAGGGTTAAGCACTCGCGCGACAAAGAGAATTTCACCAGTGGGTTTGTCCACGATCAGAAACGTAAAGGGGCGATTGGCAACGAATGAAGCGCGGGGTGCCGCTGCCATTCCACGGGTGCTCATGATCACGGCTGTTGATGCGGCGGCCTCGGTGCCGGCTTCGTCCACGTTGATAAAGCCTTCATGCAGCACTGCGGACACGTAGATCGGGTCGTCACCTTCCTTCACCATCCCCGAAAAGTCGGCCTTTTTCTCGTCAAACGCATCCTTCATGCCCATGGCCATCAAGGTCTTGTTGAGTTCGATCGCCGTTCGGATTTTGAATTTCGGCATCTGAATCTGCAAGCGCTCTGATGACATGCTGGCGGCCAATGCCGTGAATCGCCCCGCTGAGAGCGCCGCGTCGACTTCCTCATATTTACCGGGTTCAGGCAGCACCACTAGAGCCACGACGGAGCCACCCGCATAGGGAAGTTCAATCGCTTGGTACGACTGATTGCGCGTGTAGCCCACCGTTTCAGTGAGGTTCATGAACGGCACTTTGACGTCCTTCCCGTCCAACTTGGTGAAGGGGCCGTCGGCGGTCGCGCTTTTGGGAAACGGCACCCTCCAAGGTGCGTTGAAGTAGACGGCGTTGGTCAACACGACCCGGGTCAATGGCGTCAGGACTCCAGGGGGAATCAGAGCAGGTATGCGTTGTTCGGTCGCATCGGAAACCGATGTGTTGATCGTTTTCCGTGCCTCTTCAGACGCCGAAAAATCCAGCGCTTTTGGCGTCATCATGAAGTTATTTTCGACCTCACGCAGAAACGAAGTTTTCAGCGTGTGGCCGGAATCGATCCAGATATTATTTGCGACACGAAGTCTGAAACCGCGTTCCCCTGCGCCTTTTTCTCGCGCCGCCAGGGCATCGAACAAGGTCCGCTGGTGTGCTGCATCTTGTGTTTCATCCGAAAGATGAAGCACCTGCTTCATTTGCGACGCGGTTTCTCCGGCGGCTCCGACGTGAAGTGCATCCAACAACGTGGAGATGCTGTGCGGAGAGTAGACGAGATTCTGGACAGGCATGACCTTGTGCAGATCGAATGCGAAGGCGCTGTGCCCCGAAACCAAGTCGTTCAAACCGCTGGCAACCACCGGCTTGGGCATTTCTTTCTTCAACGATTCCTCGCGCTCTGAATCGGACACGGTCGCCGGTCCTTGCTCTTCGTCGACTGCTTCGGGTTGAGAGCCAGAGCCCACGGGGGCCGACTTTTGTTCCGCGGCGCACGATGCGAGGAGCATCAGACATAAAACATATTTGAGGTTCTTCACTTGGTCTCCCGGACTGAATCGTTCGGAACGTATTATGGGATTGTTGGATCTATTATGCATGCAGCAAAAGAGACCAAGTCCCCATCAGAGAGCCGCTTCAGCGGAATATCGAAGAGCTCAGAGAGGTGGGGCTCGGTCATGACCTCTGCGGGCGGCCCGTCAAATTGGACAGCGCCGGCGCGCAAACCAACGACTCGATCAAAGTAGCGGGCGGCAAGACCCAGGTCGTGAAGGATCGCAATCGCAGTGCCGCCTTCACGAACATGTTCGCGCACCAATTCTAGAAGCAAAATCTGGTGTTTGAGATCGAGATTCGAAGTGGGCTCATCCAAGAGCCAGACGGGGGCCTTCATCGCGAGTGTGCGCGCCATCAACACCCGCTGAAATTCCCCGGAACTCAGGCTTGTGACCGCCTTATTCGCATAATGGTCCACACTGAGGCGCTCAAGAGCCTTATGGGCTTGGGCGACCTGTTCTTTGGACTCTAATGACCAGCGGCCGTTCACCATGTGAAACGCCATCAAGACGAATTCCAGGACCGAATACTCAAAAACGACCGCGTGTGATTGAGGCACGAACGACACGAAACGCGCCCATTCTTTGGGGTTCGGACACGCCAGACACGTCACATTTCCCTGATCGACTTCGCGAATTCGAGCCAGGGCTCTGAGGAGCGTGGACTTGCCAGCGCCGTTGGGCCCAATAATAGCCACAGACTCGTTGGCCCCGGCTTCGCAATTGATGCCCAGCAGAACATCGCGTTTTCCCAGGCGTACGTGAACGTTTTCAGCCTTGATCATTCGCCCTCCTGTCGCAGGAGGTTTCGTCGCAGGAAGTAGATGAAAAGCGGCGCCCCGATACATGCCGTGACGACGCCCACCGGCAAAGACGTTCCCAAAACATTGAATGAGAGCCTGGCAATCAAGTCGCAAGTCACTAAAAACGAGCCTCCGACGAGAGCACACATCGGCAAGAGCAATCGATGATCGGGCCCGACGATCAACCGGACGCCATGGGGAACCACCAGTCCCACAAAACCGATCAGGCCGGTGTAGGCGACACTGACCGCCACACCAAGGCTCGCGACGATCACGACCCAACGGCGAGTTTTCTCGACGTTGACGCCAAGTGCTCTGGCTTCGTCTTCGCCAAGACTCAAGAGGTTGAGCTCCCTGGCAAACGCCACCAGCACCACACAACACAGTAGAATCGTGCCGCTGAGCGCCAGGGTCTCACTCATCGGCGTTCCTTCCACCGAGAGCGTTCCCATCAAGTAGAAGAGAAGCTCCTGAGCCTTTTGCGCGGACAGAATGGCTTTGAGGAACATGATCACAGCCGACGCAAACGCGTTGAAGACCACGCCCGTCAACAAGAGGACATAGGTCGAAAGTCTTCCGCCCGGGAGCCAGCGGCTCACCGTGAGGATCAACGCCAGCGAGGCGAGCGCTCCTGCAAAAGACGCAGCTGGAACGGCTAACGAGAGTCCGGCGCCGAGAGTCGCGAGCATCAACGACCCACCCAACGCCGCGCCACCGGAGACGCCCAAAATAAACGGATCTGCCAGAGGATTGCGCAAAACGGCTTGGAAAACCGCGCCCGAAATCGCCAGAGCAGCGCCGACCACGGCTGCGAAGATCACGCGCGGCAACCGGGCGTAGAGCAAAACGGAGTCGTCGCCGAAAAGATCCCAGACATTACGGGTGGTCGAGCCCCACGCCAATCCGGCCACGACCGCCAAAACGAGCGCTGCCGCGGCGGCGAGAAGGTAGCCCGCAAGTCGGGCTCGAGTGAGGGCGTGGCGTTGCATACTAATGAGCGTGGGATTTGCCGCGGATCGCAAGCGCGATTCGGCGGTAGGCATCAACAATGCGCGGAC
>JBFFMO010000094.1:0-9550 GCA_041554035.1 Allomicrovenator sp.
CTCGTTGGCGAGGGCGACATCCCAGATGAGGCACTTCGGTCGCTGGAGTTCGAAGCGCACGCGCTCGGTTGGCTCCACCAACATCAAGGGGAGCGTCGGCGCGCGCTGGCCTTCGCCGAGCATCACAGCGCGGAAGCTAAACACTTTGATTCCACGTCGACGACCCAGCTTTTCACGCCAAGTTGGGTGGCTCATATTCTGGCCGAGTCGTGTTTTGCGATCGCTGGATCAACCGACATGCTCGACCCGGCATGCGGAAGCGGCCAGATGCTGCTCGCCTGGGTCGATGTCCAGATCAAACACGGAACGCCAGCGCAAGCCGCGTTCAGAAATGTCCGAGGGGTAGACCTAGACCCCGACGCCGTACGGACTTGTAAACAGGTAATGCACCTGCACGCGCGTCGAATTCTCGGCGAGCAGGCAACAGGGCTTGAAGAGACCTTCGAAGCCAATATCACTCATGCCGACGGGCTCTTTGGCGAGATTCGCCCGGCCAGCGTGGTGATCACGAATCCCCCCTACATGGGGGCGCGTTCCATGCCCAAAGAGACCCGCGAAGCGTTGCGAGCGTTCGCTCCCTTTGATGGGGATTTATCGTCAGCTTTCATCCGACGATGCGTCGACCTTGCGACCACCTGCACTGCGGTGCTCGCCCAACAGAGCTTCTGGTACGTCCGGCAGTTCGAAAAGGCGCGAAAAAGCCTTCTGAACGACCGACATTTGGATACGTTTGTGCATTTTGGTCCGGGGGTTTTCCGCGCGCTGAGCGGAGAAAAAGCGTCGGTGGTGGGTTTTGTGATGGACCGTCGTGAGGGCCCAACTAAATTCCACGACCTTCGCCAAGGAAAAGCCGATAAAAAAAGAAATAGTTGGGATTCTAAATCCGCAAATAAAATGGATGTATCGCGCTTCGACCAAATCCCGGGAAATCCAATCGCGCACTGGCTTTCCGACCCGTTGATCGCGCAATTTTCCAAGATGCCAAGGCTCGGGGATTTCTTTGAAATCCCGCCTCAGAATAAAACCGGAAAAAACTCGGTATTCGTTCGCAAATTGGACCGAATTCCAGACGACCAGATCGTCAGTTGCGAGATCTATCACAAGGAAGAGCTCGATGAGCTGACCACCTGGGCCGCATCCAACGAGAATTGGATTTCTGCTGAACTTCCGTGGGCGGCCAATTGGGCGCTCTACAGCAAAGGCGGCCCTGCTGCGCCTTGGTGGGGTAACTGGGATCACGCAGTGAATTTGAGCCTTGAGGCGCGAACGTTTTATCGAACGAACCGAACGTCGAATCTGGTAAGCCACCGCTACGTTTTTAGAAAAGGAATCACCTACACCGATTTTGGAGGGCTTCAATTTTCGGCGCGGGCATTTCCCGCCGGAGCGGTCGCAGACATGACTGGTCCAGCCATTTTTTCGATCGACGACAATGCAGTCCACCTGAACGCTGCGATGGCGGTCCTGAACTCAAGCGCGCCACGTGCCCTATTAAACGCCATGAACCCTACGCTCCACTATCAAGTTCGCGATGTTCGTAACCTACCTTTCCCCGAACCGGGTAAGTGGTGTTCGGATATTTCGCCACTGGTTGAAACGCTCGTAGCCACGGTCCGGTCCCTGCTGGCTCAGGCCGAATCGTCCACGGAACGCCGGTTTGGCATCGGCCCTTCCAACGATTTCGAGACCCTTCGACGGCTTGAGCATCAAATCGAGGCGACGATTTCTGCACTCTACGGCGTATCGCCCAAAAAGTGCGCGACGCATCAGGGGCTCAAGGCACTGAAAGGATTTAGATGAAATTACGACTTCGCGGAAACTCGATAAGACTCCGACTCACCCAAACCGAAGTCGGCCTTCTTGGGTCGGGCGGCCAAGTAACGGACTCGACAGCGCTTGGCCCGGAACTCTTTTTGGAGTTCGGAGTGCGCCCGGGAGCCCATGAACACATTGAAATATCTGCGACGGCCCATGGTTTCTTCATTCTGGTCCCACAGAACACCTTGAGTCATTGGGCTTCTGGGGACGAAGAAGGATTTGAGGCAGAGGTGCGAATTTCAGACTCAGAGACAACACGGGTAACGGTGCAGAAAGACTACGCCTGCCTGAAACCACGCGGCGAAGAAGACCACGACGCTTTTGCCCACCCAGACTCGGAAACACAAAAATGTTAAATTTCGACAATAGATTTGTTGAAGAACTCCCCGCGGATTCCAATTCCGAGAATACCCGTCGCCAGGTGCACGGTGCTTGTTTTTCAAGGGTCGTCCCGACACCGGTTCGTAAACCACGGCTGGTTGCCTATTCGAAAGAGGTCGCCGCGGATCTTGGATTGGATGAAGACTGGGTAAAAAGTGATGAATTCGCCCAGGTCTTTGGCGGCAATACTGTCCTTGAGGGGATGAAGCCGTTTGCAGCGTGTTACGGCGGTCACCAATTTGGCCACTGGGCGGGTCAGCTTGGTGATGGACGAGCCATTTCGTTGGGCGAGGTCGTCAACAACGAGGGCAATCGATTCGAACTGCAACTCAAAGGTGCGGGCCCAACTCCGTATTCACGAACCGCCGATGGAAGAGCCGTGATGCGCTCCTCGGTGCGAGAGTTCTTATGCAGCGAAGCGATGTTCCATCTTGGCGTGCCAACCACCCGCGCACTCAGCCTGATCGATACCGGCGACCTTGTCGTGCGCGACATGTTCTACGATGGCCGTGCTCGACCTGAGCCAGGGGCCGTTGTTTGTCGCGTGTCTCCATCGTTTATTCGTTTTGGAAGTTTCGAGATTCTGGCTTCGCGAGGAGACCTCGAGACCCTTCAATCCCTTGTCGACTTCACGCTCAGTCGGGATTTCCCGGAGTTCGATACCGACGCCCCTGAACGCTACCAAGATTGGTACAATGAGGTCTGTCGGCGGACCGCAGTGCTGGTGGTGGAGTGGATGCGAGTCGGGTTTGTGCACGGCGTGATGAACACGGACAACATGTCGATTCTGGGATTGACCATCGATTATGGCCCCTACGGCTGGCTCGAAGATTTCGACCCTGATTGGACCCCAAATACGACCGACGCCCAGATGGGCCGTTATCGTTACGGACACCAACCCTTTGTCGCGCACTGGAACCTGGCACGACTTGGGGAAGCGCTGATGTCGATTCTAGGCGTCGAAGGAGTCGAGGCTGGCTTGGATGTTTTTGCGGAGGCACTCGAAGAAGCGCAAAAAGCGATGATCGTGCAAAAACTCGGTTTGGGAGACTTCCAGGAAAAAGACGAAGTCCTGGCATCGGAGCTCTTCGGTCTTCTGACCAAGTCGGAAGCCGATATGACCCTGTTTTTTCGCGAGCTGGCCAACGTCGATGTGAACAAACCGTCGCTTGATACGGTGTCTATTTCCTTCTACCGCGAGTCGAGATTAGACGAGCAGCGCGAGGCGCTGACTGGATGGCTTGAAAGATGGGCCGAGCGTGTACGCGACCTTGATTCCGAAAAACGTATCACGACCATGAACGCTGCAAATCCGCGCTTTGTGCTGCGCAATTATTTGGCCCAGCTGGCGATCGACGCCGCAGAAAAGGGAGACTTCTCGGTCGTCGAAGAACTGCTCGACACACTGCGGCGTCCGTACGACGAACAACCTGGACGCGAGGAATTTGCTGAAAAGCGACCCGAATGGGCTCGAAATCGCCCCGGATGTTCAACGTTATCCTGCTCTTCTTAAAACGGAACTTCAGACACAGGCTTTGCCTCAACGGCAGGATTGCGCTTTCGCAACTGCGGTTCGAGTCCCGCCCGTGCAGGTCGACCCTGTTTTCGCATAGTTCGCGCACGTGGTGTAGACCGCGTTGGCACCGCATGCCGGTAGGCTGGTCGCCCACGCTGTGGCGTTGGCCGGAGGCACACATTGCGACCCGTTGATGTTGATAATATAGGTCGCCGCCGGACACGGATCATTGATATTTCCGACGAACACGTCGGTATCAAAACGTTCCACCACGCCACTGCAGTTATAGTCGTAAGGTGACCCCGTGGGTGGACTTCCAGCCGTTGAAAAATACGCTGTTTGACCGGGATAAAAGTCGGCATCAGCATCGTCGCAGTCGAAATCTACGCCTGCCGGTGTCTTGGTGGTCCAGGTGGCACTCGCCGCACCACCACACAGGAGGCCGGCTGCCGAATCTAAGGGTGCTGCACACGCCGATATCGCGTTGGACGAAGTCGCCGGATACGTGTCGCCATCGCAATCAACATAATACGCATTTCCATCTGTGGGTTGGTCATCAATCATGTTGTTGCAATTATTATCCACAAGGTCACAAACCTCATCTGCACTCGGATTGATGTTGGCATCGCCATCGTTGCAGTCTGCGCCCGCCTTGGTGCACACGGCAGCGCCAAGGTTGGAAAACGCCATGTCACAAAATCCGTCCATGTCGTCGTCGCAGCCTTCGTCAACTGAACCATCGCAGTCGTTGTCGAGGTTATCGCACGTCACTTCCGAGCTCATCGGGGGAGCCAAAGCGATCCCGTCACAGCTGTAGTTTTCTCCACCCTCGGCGCAGATGGTGTTGCCCGGCTTGGCACAGACGCCCTTACCCGACATGCAGGGCTGGCCCAGATCGACCCATCCCTCATCAATGTCGCCATCGCAGTTGTTATCGATGCCATCGCATAACTCGATGCCTGGCTCGCCTGCCACAGCGTCGCAGGCGGCCGTCAGGCCATCGGCCGAACACTTGACGATTCCGGTCGTCAGGCACGCGCCGACACCTTCGTCGCAAGCTTCTCCAACATTAAGGAAATCTTCATCAATTTCGCCGTCGCAGTCGTTATCCAGACCGTCGCAGACTTCCGCAGAATCTGGAGTTCCAGGCACCGCATCACATGTGGCCAGGCCGTCCGTTCCGCATTGTATCGTGGCCTCAACAGCGCACTCGCCTGCCCCAACCGAACATGCGGTCCCGACGTCAAACCCTTCGTCGATCTCGCCGTCACAGTTATTGTCGATACCATCGCAGACCTCATCACCGCCCTGCGTTTCAACCGAGCACACGGACTCAATGCCAGACGAAGCGCACTTGAGCACGCCGGCCCCCATGCAAAGCCCCGCTTCCACGGTGCATGCCTCACCAATATTGAACCCGTTGTCGGCGGTTCCGTCGCAGTCATTGTCCACGCCATCACAGATTTCGATCCCCCCTGCTGTGGGTTTGCATTCCGTAACCTGTGAATCGGGCGCGGACGTGCCATCATCGCCACATGCTGAACTCAGTGACGTCGCGCAAATCAGAAGGACAAAAAAACGATTTAGATTCATTGCATACTCGTGGTCGAAACCGTGATTGAAATTTGAGCTGTTGCGACGGCGCCCGCTGAATCGCTGACTGAGCCAGAAATGATGTGCTCGCCGTCCGCCAGATCCGCAGAAATGAAGGCGCCAACACCAATCAGCTCGTCGCCTGATTTCCAGACAATGTCACCGCTAAGGTCCCCATCTTCTTCATCGGTCGCCGTGCCGGTGATGACCACCGGGCTCTCAACGGTCTGGGCATCCTGAGGGGAATCGATCACGACAACAGGCACAGCATTGGGTGGACCGTAGTCGAGGTCGTAGCAACCCATGATGAAGAGCAAGGGCCAGAGTCTTTTCAGAACTGCCATGAAATGCCTCCACCTGTGGGCCGAATTTGCTCCGGTACATCGTCGTCAACGAGTCGCCAGACGCCCCACGCCAGCGCAACAACGCCGGCCCCGACCAGCGAAATGCCACCGATTCGAAGGACATTGGCTTTTGTGCGCTCCGTTTCAAATTCAGACTCAGAAAGTGGCGTTTGCACGCCGCTGCAATCCCCTGCGTCAGGTTGTTGAAGGGCAGAACCCGAACACAAGATGTCTTGGGCCGTGGCATTCCCCCAGAGGATCAATGCCCCTCCGCCCAGTGCTGCAAGCGTGCCGCCGCCCACCAAAGACCAAGCAGCATAATCCGTTCTGGTGTCTGCGGCTGCCCCTGCATCGACCTGAACATCAAAGGTCTTTTCGACAAAACCCACAAAAGCGGGAACATCGCGAGTTTCAGTCCACGTGACATGGCCATCCCTGAGGTGGCCAAAAAGGGTCGGTGCGGTTTGCTGTGTTGCGGGCTGTCGCAGTCCGACGACCTCATCGAACCCTCCCCAAAACGCAATCGCCTGCATCACCAACTCGGCGTCGCGACGGGATTGGTAGGAATCGTCGGACATCGCAAAATTGTCCTCGTAGCCCGGGACAATTGGAACGACGACATTCCGCCCGGCTGCCAGGCGCAGCTCCCAAACGCCTGAGCGACGCCCCTGACATTCCACATAAACATAGACGGGGGTTTGCGAAGCCACCGGATATGAACCGTCTCCTATGGGCGTGCCGTTCAGATAACGACGACAATTGTCGATGCCCTCGACCCGAACCCCCACTTTGGCCCCGCCATTTTCGAGCACGCTCGCCTTTGCATTTCGTATCATCTCCAAAACATCCGGCGGAGCCGTCTTCAGACTGGGCGAAAGTGCGGGAAATAGCCGCGCCAATAGATGCGCTGTGGCCTTAACGTCATCGTCGCGTTTAAGCCCCTGAAATGCGCGCAACGAAATCAGGCCGGCCTCATAGAATTGTGGAACCAAGTCAGGCCGTGAGGCGAGGTACGCGAAATGACGCACACCAAGCTCAAGGAGCGGGGATAGAATCTCAAGCGCCTGAACCTCCCCTTTATAAAAGAAGTCGTTTCCGCCTTGGACGATTCGCTCGCTCACGCCCACGAATTCTTCTGCGACTTCGATGGGAACATCAATGCGGTGTTGCGAGACTGCCTCAAATACGGGACCGCCATCCACAACGTCCCGTCCAGCCCCTGCAAGCATCTCAGCCATGCGTGATGCCGCGGCCCGCGACCCATCGGTCTGATCAAACGGAATCACCGCGACCCTGCCCTGCTGCGCAAATACGGGCGCACTCAACGATAAGAAGAGGAAGACCAGAAACTTCATGGGGTCTCCTCAGTGGGCTTGAGGGGTTCGGGTCCATCGGGTGCACCGACAATCCACCAATAGACGGCGCCCGCGAGTGCGCCCACGGCTAACACTCCCGCGCCAACGCCCAGAGCTGTTGACGGTTTTTCCAGCTCGATACAGTTGCCCTCGACGCTTTCCACCTGACACGACTCAGAGACAAGCAGAAGCACGGAGCCAACCCCTAGTCCCAGACCAGCAACCCCCAACAAGATCGGGCCGACCGTGTTCAAAGTGGAGCGCTCGGCGGCCACAGGTGTCGGGACCACCACAACGTCTTTCTCGCGCAGAGTCTCGCGCAGACGCTCCTCGACCAGATAGATATCCGGCACTGAGCCAAGAATTTCGCGGTTTTGCTCGATGATATCGAGCGCCAGACGCGCCTCGCCCATAGACTCCAGCACACGAACCCGCAAAGCCAGAGTTTCAGGGCGTTCATCAAGCCGCCATGACCGTTCAAGCTCTAAGATGGCTTGGTCAAAATCCCCGGATTCATGGGCGGCTTTTGCGTTGTCGAAATGCCGCTGAGCACTGATGTCGGGAGTGGTCTGCGCCCATCCCGTCGAGCCGAAACACAGCAGCAACAGAAATGTCATAATTTTCATTCTTGAGTGTCCAAAGCACAAAGGCCACCCGTTATCGGTCAATGTTTTAAAATGTTGCGAAAAAAGAACGAAAATCGACACAGCGCAACAATATCAAGGCGTTACTCAAAGGCATCTCACGGAAAATCGATCATTTTGGTGCATTGACAGACACCCTCAAAATCGTTTCTCATGCACCCAACTGAAAGAATTTCCTCTAAAAAGGGGGGAGAAAAAATGAAGAACATATTCCTTATGATGTTCGTCGCCAGCGCCTTTATTGGCTGCAGCGACACGACCAATCGCTGCGAAAACGGTGAGTTGTCCCAGGCGGAATGCTGCGCAAGTGATTCAAAATACTGCGGGAATGATGCCGGGACCGATACAGCGACCGACGCGGGCGCCGATGTCGAAGTGGATACCGCACCCGATGCGGATGCCACGTGTGTTCCGGCCTGCACGACCGGGGTGTGTGATACCAACACCAAGACCTGTGTGGGATGTGCGGGCGACGGCGATTGTTCGGCCGCGAAACCATTCTGCGATCCCAACGCCAATATGTGTGTCGGATGCGTCGACAACGGCAATTGTTCAGGGGATACGAGCGTTTGTGACACCACAACGAAGACATGTGTCGCATGCGTGGGCGCTCAGGGCTGCGCTGCCAACGAAGTGTGCAGCCCCACCAATACCTGCGTGGGATGCCTTGGAGACGGCGACTGTGATGGTGACGTCTGCGACATGGCGACCAATACGTGTGTCTCGTGTCTTGGGGATAACGATTGTACCGACGGAGTCTGCGAACCTGGTGTGACCTCTGCCACTAATGAATGTGTTGCGTGTCGCGACAACACGACATGCACCACGGTGGCTGCGTCCAAATGCGAGGTTGGAACGAACGAGTGCGTCGCATGTGGAGATGTGGCCGATTGTTCACACATTCCAAACGCCACAAAATACTGTGATGCCGGCCTGTGCGCAGGTTGTCATTTAAAGTCAGAGGCCGTCGACTGTGGGCAGTTTTTCTGCGATGGATCGACCAATGCCTGCTCAAGTACCATGGCTGGTAATGCAGGAACCTGCGCGCCATGCACAGCCAATGCCGATTGCGCGATTGGTTATCGGTGTGTGCCCACGGATTTTGGCGGGTCGTCTGCTGGAAACTACTGCGTGCAGCTCTATGACGGCACAACCTGTCCATCACCTTACAACATAATCGAATCCATCCGAGTTGATGCCAGTGGGTCTTCTGTAGATGTATGTATGATCACGGAATCTATTATTTCCTGCGCAGCAATCACTCAGTATGGGGAGATTTGCACAACTAGTCCTGCAACATGCGACGCTTCGCTAGGAAGTGTCTGTAAGCAATTTGGAGGGGCAACTCGCGCGTGTACCTACGAATGTTCCACAAATAGTGATTGCCCCAATGGGATTACATGCAAATCTATTGCTGGTGGAAAGTTCTGTGGCGCGACAGGTCCGTAGATTTTTAGATAAGAAATAAAATCAGCAAGATCGACCAACATCCGTGGATAAATATTTGTGGATTTTGTTTTTTGAAAGGCTGGAAATATGCGTTGGTTAGTCCTGTCTCTTCTAATGGTTTTTGGATGTTCTTCGGTGGCGCCGGTGCTGCGAACATCAATACCGGTGGGCCAGGCGGCGGCGGGGGCGGGGGATGTCGTAGCGAGCACGGTTTCGGTGGAGATATGGGTGGGTCAAGTTTTGGTCTTGTGCTGCTAAGCTCGCCTGGATTTACGTTCATTAGTTTATTTTTGGCACCTTCAGGCGGCGGGAAAGGTGGTGATGGCGGCCGAGCTGGTGTTCCTGGCCGTGGCGGTTCGGGCGGCCTTGGCGGAGGTCTGTTGGTGGCGGCTGATGGGACCACGAAAACTACTTTCGTAACGAGGGGCGGAACCGGAGGAAGAGGAAGCC
>JBFFMO010000095.1:0-9546 GCA_041554035.1 Allomicrovenator sp.
AGGAAAATCAAGAGATCGAGGCTGGTACGATTCTGGCCAAGATTCCTCGTGAAACGACCAAGAACAAGGACATCACCGGTGGTCTCCCACGAGTTGCCGAATTGTTTGAGGCTCGTAAGCCGAAAGAACCAGCGATCATCTCGGAAATTTCGGGTGTCGTTTCGTTCGGCAAAGAGTCGAAGGGCAAGCGTACGGTTGTGGTTACCCCTGAAATTGGTGATTCGAAGACTTACCAAATTCCCAAGGGCAAACACATCACCGTCTACGAAGGTGACCATGTGCGTCAGGGCGATCCTTTGATGGAAGGATCGGAGAACCCACACGACATTTTGCGTGTCAAAGGTCGCAAGGAACTCTCGAAGTTCATGGTCGACGAAATCCAGGAAGTTTATCGACTTCAGGGCGTTCGTATCAACGACAAGCACATCGAGATCATCGTGCGGCAGATGCTTCGTAAGGTGAAAGTCGTGGTCGTCGGAGATTCCGACTTCCTCGTCGATGAAGCAGCTGAGCGTTCGGCGGTTGAAGAAGCCAACGAACGCATCCGGCTCGCCGGTGGCCGTCCTGCAGTTTGGGAAGACCTCCTTCTGGGAATCACCAAGGCTTCCTTGTCGACCGAGTCGTTCATTTCGGCTTCGTCGTTCCAGGAAACCACCAAGGTGCTTACCGAAGCTTCGCTTGCAAGCAAGGTCGATTACCTGCGCGGTCTCAAAGAGAACGTCATCATGGGTCGTCTTATCCCAGCGGGCACTGGTGCTCCTCAGTACCAGAAGCTCCGTCACCGGGTTACCGAGCCAGACGAGTTGCCAGAAGAGCTACTTCGCAAATACAGCTCGATCGACGACGAACTTGCCGCTGGCGAGTAGCTCGAACGATACGAAGATGATTAAAGGTCACGCCAAACGGCGTGGCCTTTTTTTTTGTTCAATGTCCGCGAAATCCTCGCTCGTCACGTTCTTCAGATTCGTGAAAAAGAGGATGCGAACGGCGCCGCGTTTTCGATTCGACACAAATCGACGGATAAAACTATCGAGAAACCGTGCTTTTGAGCGAAACAGAGCGGCGTCAGAACGTCGAAGTCACCGCAATCTTTGACGCCCAGATCCGTCATGGTGGTATCGGGCGGTAGCTCCTCCGTCGCTTTCGCCGTCGAGACTTTGCGATCGTAAAAATCAGAACTGCAAATGTTGCGAAGGTTATCCAACTGCTAATGACCAGGGGCCGAAGAGAAGTAATGGGGCTTGGGAGCGCGTAGGGTCTTCCTAATGAGATCGTCCCCACTTCATGAAACCCATTTACACCACAAATCTCAACACATCGGTCTAACTGTAGATGTCGTCAAAGCTCGCCAGGCGATGCCTGGAGCTTTTGGTGAACACAACCCCAGCCGATGGTGGTCAAAGCACTGCTAAGGCTTTAGACGCGAGTTCACGGCCTCAGGTCGATTGAGCTGAGTGTGAATGCATTAGATGATTTTGGGGGGGCGGGAGTGAAGTCTCCCTTGGGGCGTCTGCGCGGTCAGCGAATCAGGTCGCTGAAGCAGCAGGCTCGGCGACCACATCAACCACGGGGTTGGATGCGTCTTTGACCAATTGAGCAGGAACGTAGCTCTTCTCGAAGATTTGGACGGTTTCATTGTCCATGGCTTCTTTCAGCATGCCCTCAAGCACCGGTCCGTACTGTGTGATCAGCTGGTTGAACGGATCAACAGGGCGGAAGAAGATGGCCTGCCAGGGGCCGAGCTGACCGCGGATCTTGGCGTCACGAATTTGAGCGACGTACATTTCCCGGTTCTCTTTCAGAGTCTCATCCGTTGCGGTCTCTTTGGCCTTGAGTCGAATGATCACCTTTGCAGCACCGACGTCGTAGATCTTGCCGTTGAAGGCGTTCTCGGTCGTGAGCTTGAATGCGTCGATCACAAGTTGAGGATTCGGACCGATGCCCGGTGCGCTGTTCCATGCTCGGCCAAGGCCGGGGATCGAACGGCCAAGAATGGCTGCGTAGTCTTCGCCTTCGATGGTGAAGAGCCCTGTGCTTGCGGCACTCACGGCATCCCAAACGCTTGGGACAGCGTCTGCACCTTCTTCCGTTGCGGGTCGCAATTCGGCGATGGCGGCCTCAAGCGATTCGCTTGTTTTGGCCTTCTCAACAACCTGAGCGATCATTTTTGCGATCTCTTGGTCGACGCGCTCAGTCTGGAACATGGCTTTGGCGATGTCTTTTTCGACGTCGGCAAGGGGAGTCACCTTCGCATCTCGTTTTTCTTCGAGCTTCACCAGCACGTATGCGAAGTCGGTCACGACTTCTTTGACGTCGCCCACCTTGGCATCTTTGACCTGTGCCGCGATCGACTGGTCCATGTTCTCAAGGGTCGACCATTCCATCAGGCCCTGTTGTTCTTTTGCGTAGTCTTCGGTCAATTCGCCAGCAACGGTTGCGAAGTCTTCAGTCGCCACGCGAGTCTTGGCGCTTTCCCATTTCTTCTTGGCTGCTTCGACCTTGTCGTCACCTTCGGTCTGGGCGGGGCGCAAGATGAAGATGCGGCGCAATCGAACCTGAGCCGGGTCTTCGTACTTGGCCTTATTCGTGACGTAATATGCGGCGATTTCTTTGGTCTTGCTCGACAAGAATCCGGCAAGTTCTTCATCGGACAACGTAATCGATTCGGCGAGCTTCGAGGGATCGAACTTCACATACTCAAGGTCAACTTTGTTGTTCTTGAGCTGATTCATGTCCGCAAGTTCCCAGTCCATGGCGCGGTACTGCGACTCGGCGACGGTGAGGTATTTACGGGCGAGGAGTTCGCGTCGTTTGTAATCTTCGTACTTCGCAAGATTGATGTGCAGCTGGAACTGCACGTAATTCTTGTAGAACGGGCCATCAAATTTTCCATTCTGGCCGTAAGCCCAAAGGAACTCTGGGTTGGCCGATGGATTCTTGATGTAGGCCGTCAATTCTTCGGTGCCAACGCGCATGCCTTCTTTTTCAGCACGGTCAGCCAGAAGATGGACCATCAACAGCGCGCGCATCGAAGCGGCTTGTTGTTGAAGCAGTTCCGATTCGTCGGTGGCTTTTTGACCGCCAAACGAACGGTATTGAATGATGTTGACGTCTTCGGGGAAGAGGTCGTGGCCTGCAACGCGTGCAACACGATCTGGCCTCGAACCACCGCCTGAGCCTTGTGGAGCGCCAAAGTAGAATGCGAAGACGACCACTAGGATCGCAACCATTATGTATGTCGCGCCACTTTTCGATGTCTGTCGAATATCATTAAGCATGAACGTATTCCTGAACGTTTGGCGATGCGGTCCGCCGGTCAACCAGTGCGTGTGCGCATGTGCGCACAACCTCGCCAAAAAGGCAACGGAATGTAACGGCAGAAGGCGCCCTTTGCAAGTAAGCATGCGGGGGGTCTCTTTGCGCATAAATCGCTTTCTTGTGTGGTATTTGATAGTGCATACACACGCGCCCACGGCGGTCGCGTAATGGGAGCCTGCGCGTCAGATCGGACGCCGGTGTAGTGACAGAAGTCATGTTCAATAAGTTACTCGGACTCTTTTCAAATGATCTCGCGATTGACCTCGGTACGGCGAACACGTTGGTGTACGCCCGTGGCCGAGGCATTGTGTGCAGTGAACCTTCAGTGGTGGCGGTGCATAAGGACTCAAGGGGTGGCAAGAGATTCAAACCGGTGGCCTTCGGCCGGGCGGCCAAAGAAATGCTGGGGCGAACGCCTGGCTCTATCGTGGCGATTCGGCCCATGAAGGACGGTGTGATCGCCGATTTTGAGATTACCGAAGAGATGCTGAAGTATTTCATCAAGCAGGCGCATAACCATCGCAAGATGATTGCACCTCGCATTGTCATCTGCGTTCCATTTGGAATCACAGAGGTCGAAAAACGCGCGGTTCGTGAGTCGGCTTTGTCGGCGGGAGCTCGCGAAGTGTTTCTGATCGAGGAACCCATGGCCGCAGCGATTGGTGCAGGCTTGCCGATTTCAGAACCCGGCGGAAACATGATCGTGGATGTCGGCGGCGGCACCACCGAAGTCGCCGTGATCAGCCTCTCGGGCATTGTGTATTCGCAATCGGTCCGTGTGGGTGGCGACAAGATGGATGAGGCGATCATTCAGCATATGAAGCGAAAATATAATCTCTTGGTGGGTGAACGCACCGCCGAGATGATCAAATGCACGATCGGTACGGCGTATCCCACCGAAGAAGTGATGACGATGGAAGTCAAAGGACGCGATCTGGTCGCGGGCCTTCCCAAGACCCTTGAGGTAAACTCCGACGAAATCCGAGAGGCGTTGCAGGAACCCATTAACGCGATCGTCGAAGCGGTGCGAATCGCGCTTGAGCGAACCCCTCCGGAACTTTCCGCGGATATCGTGGACAAGGGGATTGTGTTGGCCGGTGGCGGCGCACTTCTCAAGAATCTCGACATCCTGCTGCGTGAAGAGACCGGTTTGCCGGTGATCATTGCGGACGACCCCATGTCGGCCGTGGTGCTTGGAAGCGGCAAGGTTCTCGACGATTTCGACAACCTTGGCATCGTGGCAGAACACAGCTTCTGAGGAACAGATGAGTCTGTGGCAAAGACATCGGCGTAAGTTTGCCGGTCTTCTGGTCGTCCTCATTCCACTCATGATGATGTCGTCAAAGGCCGGAGCAGGCGTTGGCGGCAGCACCGGATTTCCCGGGCGAGTGGGTTTGGGCGTAATGGGATCCTTGCAGACTGTGATTTACCTGCCCATTACGGCGGCCTCCGGCCTCTTGAGTGGTTGGTTCGAAGGCGACTCGACGACCGAATTACAAGAACTGAACGCGGAAATTTCCCGTCTTCGGGAGGAAAAAAGCCGCCTGATCGGGGTGTTGCAAGAGAACGAACGCCTGCGCAAGATGTTGGGGTTCAAGCTTCGGCGGCCCGAGCTTGAACTGATTCCGGGGCGTGTCGTCGCTCGCGACACCACGCCCTATTTTCGTGTCGTGACGCTTCATGTCACGACCGATGTGCCTCTTTCGCCCAGGATGGCGGTGATCTCAGCTGAGGGCGTGGTCGGGCAGGTGCATCGCGTTTTTGCCGATTATGTCGAGGTGATTCTTGTCTCGGATCCACGTCATCGCGTCGACGCGATCACTCAGCGAACTCGCGCCCAAGCAGTGGTCGAAGGCCTGGGACATGAACGCGATTATCGCGCCAAACTGTCTTATCTGAGCGAGAAGGACGAGGTTCGTGTGGGCGACGTCGTGGTCACAAGCGGAATGGGCGGCGTTTTCCCGGCGGAACTCGTGCTCGGGACGGTCGCGACCGTCGAGCGCTCAGAACGGGGGCTTTTCCAGGAAGCCACCATTGCACCGTCGGTCGACGCGTCCCGTCTGGACGAGGTCTTTATCGTCGTGGGAGCGAAGTAAATGCCTGTCTGGGTCGCTGCGATTGTGGGGATGGCGCTGTGTCTGTTCGAATCTATTTTTTTGCAGTTCTTCCATGTCGGGGATTTTGCACTGCAACTTTGGTTGCCGCTGGTTCTCTGGCTCGCGATGCGCAAAGACTGGGCCGGGAGCGCATTTGTTCTGGTCTTCCTTTTTTTCCCCATTGAATGGTGTGCCGGTGGCCGGTTGGGGCTCGTCTCTTTTGGCCTGATCCTGCCGTTTACCTTGGTGCGCTTGAGCGGCCTTTCCGTTGGCGCGGCGGGATTCCTGACGCATGCGATGATGGGCGGAGCCGCCGCGATTCTTCACGGTCTATCGATGGTGCTTTTGCTTCTCGTCTTTGACCCCGAAAGCGCGATCATTCCAGCGATCCTTTGGACGCTTTGGATGACAGGTCTGGCTGGGGCGATTGCCACCCCAATTTTATTGCGTGGAATGGTGCGGCTAGAAGATTGGTTCCTGCCGCGAGGTAGGAATATGTCGGGAGCCCGCGGTCGATGAGCGCTGTAAAACACGAAATCAGTGGGAGACGTTTTCTGACTTTTGTTCTCGCGGTGGCCATCGCGTTTTCAATGCTTCTGGGGCGCCTGTGGTACATCCAAATCCTTCAAGGGGATGAGTACTACCGCGCCAGTACTGAGAATATTATTCGCAATATTGAGGTCAGTCCTCCCCGCGGTCGGATTCTTGATCGTGAGTCCACCGTGCTGGCCGAAAACCGCCCATCGTTTGATGTCGTGGTTCATCCGCACCAATTTGTGGAGCCCAAAGACGCTGAAACCCCACGTCCTTTGCACTTGCTGCAAGACTACTTGAATCTGTCCAAAGAGGATGTCGAGAAGCTCGCCAAGAATATTGCCCAGAATCAAGGCGAAGTCTTGGTCGCCCGCGACGTGACCCGGGCACAAGTGGCGTTGGTCGAGACGGACCGACTTCGTCTGCCGGGCGTGGAAGTGCGCGCCAACTCTCATCGCCAATACCCACTGGAGCAAGTGACGGCTCATGTCGTTGGATTCATGGGAGAGATTCGCGCCAATGAACTCAAGGACTCGGAGCTCTTTGGCTATCGTCCCGGGGATTATATCGGTCGGATGGGGATCGAGCGGACGTACGAGGCCATTTTAAGAGGCGCACCTGGCATCGAACGCCAGGTCGTTGATGCACGCGGCATTCCTCAGGGCGAAGCCGAGACGCGTTTTTTGATTGGCGACTACCAGAAGGTAGAGCCCATCGCAGGGCGGGACTTGGTCACGACCATCGATGCGCGTCTTCACCTGATCATCGAGGACGCGATGCGCAACTATCCCGCAGGTGGCGTTGTCGCCCTTGATCCGCGTGATGGCAGCTTGTTGGCGATGTACAGCAAGCCCAGTTTCAATCCCAACTCGTGGTCGGGGCGGCTTTCTTCGCAAGAGAAATTACGCAGCGATAACGACCCCTATAAACCCATGTTGGACAAGACAGTCAGCGCGTATTTTCCCGGTTCGACCTTCAAAATCGTCGGTGCATTGGCCACGATCGAAGAAGGCGTCATGGATGCCGACGACGAGTTTAAATGCCCAGGATATTATCGATTTGGGGGTCGGAACTTCAGATGCTGGAAACATGGAGGACACGGGGACATGACGGTGTCTCAGGCTCTTCAGCATTCGTGTGACGTGTATTTCTACCATGTGGCGGAGACCATCGGGATCGATAAGATCGCCGAGTATGGTTACGGGTTTGGGTTTGGCGAATTGACCGGTTATCCCATCAATGACGAAAGTCCCGGGCGGATGCCCACCAAAGAGTGGCATCGCAAACGGTCTCCAGACGGGTTCAAGTACGGATTTGCTCTGAACACGATTCTTGGTCAGGGCGACACCTTGGCCACCCCGTTGCAGGTCGCACTGGCCTATGGGGCAGTGGCCAACGGCGGTGACGTATATTACCCCCGCGTCGTCGACCGGGTTCAGACCGCCGCGGGTGACCCTTTATTCGTCTTCGATCCGAGAGTCCGAAAGACCGTGAAAATGGACCCGATCGCCCTCGAGGAGATCCGCAAGGGACTCTGGCTTGCGGTGAATGGCGATGGCGGAACGGCCTACGCCCATCGCCCCTCAAATGTAGAAGTCTCAGGCAAGACAGGGACGGCTCAAGTTCATAAGATCGGCAGGATCCGCATTGCCAACCAGGACAAAGAAATCAGGTTTCGTGACCACGCTTGGTTTGCGGGCTACGCGCCGTCTGACGAACCCACGCTCGTGTTGGTCGTTTTTCTGCAACACGGTGGCCACGGCGGCAGCGACGCGGCCCCTGTGGCGATGGATATTATCAACCGATATTTTGCGGGCGACGATCCGCTGGCCCAGAAAATTGGCGAAAAACATATCGCTCCGACACCTTCAGTGGAAGGAGATGGTGAACGTGATGATGTGACAAGTGGAGACATCGAAGATGTGAATGACCTGATCTCGATCGATGCAGGGACCGATGTGGAAAGCGACCAGGAGAGCCAAAGTGAATGACAGACGACGTTCACGGTTTTTGGGCCGTATCGATTGGATCCTGATGGGACTGGTCGTCGTGATTTCGGGGATCGGCATCCTGAATCTGTTCAGTGCTTCCCGGGCTGCGTACGGCATGCCCGTGCATATCTCGCAGAGCCTCTGGTTTGCGATCGGAAGTGTTGTCGCGGTTTTGACGACCCTCGTTGACTACAAGTGGTTCGAGCGGTGGGCCTATTTTGTGTTTGGAGCCGTGTGTGTGCTTTTGGTTGCGGTTCTCCTTGTCGGGACTGAGCTGAATGGCTCGTACCGATGGTTGAATTTCGGCTTCTTCATGATGCAACCGTCCGAGCTCTTGAAAGTCGGCGTGGTCCTCTTCACGGCGCGATACCTACATGATCGAGACTTTACCACGGGCATGTCTCTGCCAGATCTCGTCGTTCCCTGCGGTGTCGTGGGGGCATCGGTGTTTCTGGTGCTCAAGCAGCCTGACCTTGGGACCTCTCTGGTCATCCTGTCCATCTTTGGCTCCATCTTGCTCTATCAGGGCCTGCGCATGTCTTCTTTGATGACCTTGGCCGTCGTGGGTTTGCTTTCGATTCCGGTCGTGTGGAATTTCGGAATGCATGACTATCAGCGGTCGCGCGTGGTTTCGTTTTTGAACCTCGACGAGGACACTCACGGTTCTTCCTGGCAGGTTCGGCAGTCGATTATTGCATTTGGGAGCGGTCGCGCATGGGGTAAGGGCCATGTCGAGAGCACTCAGATTCAGAAGGGGTTTGTTCCCGAACACGAAAACGATTTTGTGGCGGCGAACTGGGGAGAAGAGCGTGGTTTCGTGGGCATGGCTGGGCTCTTGGGGCTGTATTTTGCCCTCATCGTATGGGGCCTCAGAATCGCGAGTCTCGCCCGTGACAAGTTTGGTGCGCTGGTGGCCGTCGGGGTGTCGGCGACCATTTTCTGGCATGTGTTTGTGAACTTGGGGATGGTCACGGGGATGTTGCCTGTTGTGGGCCTGACCTTGCCCTTCATGAGTGCGGGCGGCTCCAGTCTTGTGACCTTGATGTTCGAGATCGGCTTGTTGATGAACGTCTCGATTCGTCGCCGAACTCTGAATTGACTCAGAACTTGTGAATCAGAGCCGCACCAAGCTGATCGCCCACCACGGGCACGACGGCCACGGCTTCGGTCTGGAGCAAGTCGTACACCAGGAGTCCGACTCCGGCAGCCGCGAGCACCGAGCCTGAGATCACCAGAACCTTGCCCAGGGTCTGCTGGCCTTCGATATCCGATTTCAGCCTTTCAGCCTCAGCCAGATCAGCCTGCGCGAGCGCCTCGTCGTATGCAGTGATATCCGAATCGAGGCCCGAATCGATCAAAAAGGCTCCCACGAGCATTCCACCGCCAACAACAGCCACGCCGGCTCCAGTCCAACCCAACCAGGTTGGTTTTGCGGAACCCTCAGGCTCACGCACGGGCTCAGCTTCCACGACCGAAATCGCGACCGGTTCGAGCTCGGCGATATACTGGGTTTTCAGAATGGTCTGGTAGGCCGCCACGCGTGCCAAATTCTTGTCGCTGACCTCGGACGGAAGTCCTTTGGCATGAGCCATTTCTGCTTGGGTCAG
>JBFFMO010000096.1:0-9545 GCA_041554035.1 Allomicrovenator sp.
CTCTACCGCCTCGACTACCTTGACGAAGTCGGCCTCGGATATCTCGACCTGGGACGCCCCTCACGCACGCTTTCGGGCGGCGAGATGCAGCGCATCCACCTGACGACCAACCTTGGACGAGCCCTCACGGACACGCTCTACGTCCTTGATGAACCGACTGCCGGACTTCACGCACGCGACTCGCAACGGCTTCTGGGCATCCTTCGCGGGCTACGGGACCTCGGAAACACGGTGGTGGTGGTCGAGCATGACCCCGAAATCATCGAGGGCGCAGACCATATCCTTGAACTGGGACCAGGCGGCGGCGAACAAGGCGGAAATCTGGTTTTCCAGGGGGATGCCGAGAGCTTCCAGACAAGTGCCACCCGCACCCGCAGAGCTCTCGATCGGAAAGTCCCACCTCCGCGCGCGGCGTCGAAGTTTGCGTTTGAAAAACAATTTTTGAAGATCATCGGCGCGTCCGAAAATAATCTGGAAAACGTGACGGTGGAGCTCCCACTGCGGAAATTGGTGGTCATCACAGGGGTCAGCGGTTCCGGAAAATCGACGTTGATGCACGACGTCCTGCATAATAACTGGCTCAAGCAGACGCAGGGTGGGGCGGTTGAGGCCGGATCGGTCGACAAAATCGAAGGGTTTGAAAACGTCTCCCAGATGGTCTTGATGGACCAATCTGCGATCGGAAGGTCCACGCGTTCCAATCCATTGACCTATTCGGGGGCCTATGACGACGTCAGGAAATTGCTCGCCGACACCGCAGACGCCAAGAAATTTGGACTGGTTGCCGGGGACTTCTCGTTCAACACGCCGGGCGGACGTTGCGAAACGTGTCAGGGGCTAGGCACCGTCACGGTCGAGATGCATTTCATGGCCGACATTGAAACCGTCTGCGACGAGTGCAACGGCAAACGTTTCAAGGGGAACGTGCTCGAGACACGCTTCAAATCCAAGAATATCCGGGAAATTTTTGAGATGACGATCGCCGAGGCCGTCAGCTTTTTTGCCGACCAAAAAGCGATACGCCGAAAACTATCGCCGTTGCTGGACGTGGGACTGGGCTATTTGCGACTCGGACAGTCCACCTCGACGCTCTCTGGCGGTGAGGCTCAGCGCGTGAAGTTGGCTTCCTATATCGGACAGGGAAAATCAAAGAACGATACCGGCTCGGGCTCGTTGGTCTTCATTTTTGATGAACCGACGATCGGTCTGCATCTCGACGACATCAGCGTTCTGCTCGTCGCCCTGCGGCAGCTGGTGGCGCAGGGAGACTCGGTGATGGTGATCGAACACAACATCGATTTCATTGTCGAATGTGACCATGTCGTCGACATCGGTCCGGGTGCTGGCCCAAGAGGTGGGCGCATCGTGGTCACAGGCACGCCTGGCGAAGTCGCGAACCACCCGGAAAGCGCAACCGGGTTTCATCTCAAGGAATTCTACGACCGCAAGACGGTCGCTTGATCAATGGGCCGGTTCGCCACCAGCGGGGGCTGCTTGTTCATCGCCAGCCGGGACGGGCGCATCGGCAGGGTCGCTCTGAATCTGAACGTCCTCAGCAGGCCCTAAAACATTGATGAGTTTTGAGGAGATCTCTCCGACTTTGCCGCGAAAGAACAACACGGCAACCAGAAGCACAATCAGCATGATGATTTGCGCGATCTCGACTCCACGACGGGAGCGGCGATAACGACGACCTCGACGGGCCATTACTCTTCCTCTTGAATCAAGTCCGCCGCCGACTCGGCGTGAGGTTTCATACCCTTGATTTGAATCTCCAAGCGCGAGCGGGTCCCCGAATAGGCAAAGCGGGGAATGAAAGCAATCGCCACCGCGCCATCCAGAGTGGCGACCTCGTCACCCATGGCAAATCCAAATCCGTCCATCGATCCTGTTTCATCTCGAAAACGAACGCGAAGATGTTTGTTGCCCACGACCTTTACGCTGACTGCTCGACTCTTTTCAGTCATCAGCATCGGCTCGGGATGCCCCGCACCAAAAGGGGCCAACAAAGCCAGATCGCTTTGAAACTTCTCGTCGACCTCGCCCAGCGAGACGATGGCGTCGATCTCCAGACGAGGTTGCGGCAAGGGACCGTTTGCAAAAAGGTTTTCCATCGCCTCGTCGACCAAGACCTGGAATCGATCCAGTTGGTCCTCTTGCAGCGAAAGACCTGCGGCCGAGCTGTGGCCTCCAAAGCTCGTCAAACAGTCGCTGGCGTTCGACAGCACATCAACCACGTTGATGCCCTGGATCGACCGAGCACTGCCCTTTGCGAACCCACCTTCAACGCCCATCAGGATCGCCGGCCGGTGGTAGCGCTCCATCAATCGTGAAGCCACAATGCCAAGGACTCCGCGATTCCAGTCATGCCCAAACACCACCAAAATCCGGCGATTATCCGCAGCCTGCGTGGCCGCTTGTTCGTAGGCCGAACCCAGAATCTCGCGTTCCTCACCCTGACGCGCCTTATTCAGGCTCTCAAGCTCTTCGGCAATCTCGGTGGCGCGCCCGTAACTCGTGGTGGTCAGCAATTCAACGCAGATTGAGGCGTCAGCCATGCGTCCAGCAGCATTGAGCCGAGGCGCCAGGCGAAACCCGATCGTGCGGGTTGTGATGGGACCGACTTCAACGGCCGCCCGATCCATGAGTGCAGAGACGCCCGCACGGCGTCGAGCCGCCAGGACCTCCAACCCAAGCCGAACAAAAATCCGATTTTCATCGACCAGGGGAACAACGTCAGCCACGGTCCCGAGCGCCACCAGATCCAGATACTGTTTCAGGTCGGGCTCTGGGATCAGCTTGAAGATGCCACGCTTGCGAAGCTCCGAACGAATCCCGATCACGTAATTGAACGTGACCCCAACAGCGGCAAGTCCCTTGAACGGGAACTTACAATCCGTTTGAAGCGGATTCAGGATCGCATGAGCTGGAGGCAAAACGTCGGGGATGGTGTGATGATCCACCACGACCACTCGCATGCCCAATGATCGGGCTACTTTGATCTCGGAGTGATTTGAAATCCCACAATCGGTCGTGATGATGAGGTCCACACCCTCGGTGTGAAATTGCCGAACGGTGTCGACGTTCAACCCATAGCCATCCTGAGAGCGCTGAGGGATGTAGTAGTGAACATCCGCTCCAAGCTCCTTCAGAAAGCCATAGAGCACGCCCACCGAGCAGATGCCGTCCACGTCGTAATCGCCGTGAACAACGATCCGCTCACCACTGTCGATCGAACGCAAGACCTCACGGACTGCGCGGCGCATGCCTTTCATCAGAAAGGGATCGTGGAGGTGTTTGAGGGTGGGGTTCAGGAAGGCATCGACTTCGTCGATATCACGCATCCCGCGTCGATACAGGATTCTGGCCGTGACGGGGGAAATATTGAGTTCAGTGACGAACTTCTCCCAGCCTTCGTTATGGCTCTCGGAAAACACCCATTCCCTGACTATTTCGGGCGCTTCCATAAAACGTACCGCGCTGGACGCTTGAGCGCGTCACCATAGGAAACACTCAAGGTCGCAAAATAATTCACGCAGCCGATTGACTACGTGCCTTGAGTTCCCGTCGTGTGCGCAGATACCGGTCCATGAAGAGCATGACAGGGGACGCGATGAAGATGGAGGAGTAGGTACCAACACAGATTCCGATGAAGAGCGCCGTGGCGAAGTCTTCAATCAATCCACCACCGAAGAAAATGATCGCGACGACCGCAAGGAGGGTCGTGAGGCTGGTCATGATCGTTCGGCTGAGGGTCTCGGAAATCGAACGGTTGATGGTGTGCTCCACATTCGAATCGCCATCGGAAGTCAGGTTTTCACGAATTCGGTCGAACACCACAATCGTATCGTTGAGACTGTACCCAACGATCGTCAGGAGGGCCGCGATGATCGGCAAGCTGATTTCCATGTCGATGATGACAAAGAACCCAATAGAAATGATGACGTCGTGAATCAAAGCGACCACTGCGCCGGGTGCGTAACGCACGTCGAATCGGAATGCGATGTAGATCAGAATCAGCAAAAGAGAGACGAGCAGCGAAAGCATGCCGCTATCACGAAGCTGCTTACCCACGCGTGGACCCACTGTTTCCAACCTAAGAATGCCCGTGCTCGCGTTGAACGCGCCGGGAAGGGCAGTATGAAAATTCTCACCAACGCGTTGCTGGAGGTCTTCAAAACGCATCACGAACTTCAGACCCGGTGCATCGATGTTGTTTTCTTCGATGACCACGTCACCCACGAGGTCTTTGACCGCGGCCTTGATCTGGTCAGGTTTGACGGCCGAAGTGAAGACAAGGTCCATGCGGTCGGGTTGTTCTTCGCCCCAGGTCGAACGCTCAAGCGGCGCGAGAGCCTTCAGAGCCGTTTCCACTTTGGTGATCGTACCCGAATTAACCACCGAGACGCTGGCCGTCTGGACCAGAAACTGGCGACCATCCGTGCCATAACGCTGCACATTGGCGTCGGGAAAACCTGCGACCTTGGCCGCGTCACGGACTTCTTCGGCCGTGATGTCTTTCTCGAACTGAAGGATCATGTCCGTTCCGCCCTTGAAGTCGATTCCGTAGTTCAAGCCTACAAAAGCAACCAGGCCGATGCTCGCCAAAATCAGCAACAGAGAAAACACCACGGCAGGCTTAACCTTAGCCATGAAGTCAAAAAACAGTGTTTCGGGAATCAATCGAATCATAACGTATCCTCAAACCCAAGAGGGTTCAGATGCTGATGGTGTCTTTGGCGGAGCCAGGAATTTTTGTATCGAACAACAACCGGGTGAAAAACACCGCTGTGAAGATGGTCGAGATAATTCCGATGAGCAACGTAACGGCGAAACCGCGGATAGGTCCTGTGCCGTATTGCAACAGAACGAGTCCGGCGATGCCGGTAGTCACGTTGGCATCCATGACGGCCGAGAAAGCTTTCTCGAATCCGGCATTGACTGCTTCTTTCGCCGTTCGACCGAGCCCAAGCTCTTCACGAATGCGTTCATAAATGATGACGTTTGCGTCAACAGCCATACCAATGGTGAGGATGATACCGGCGATGCCGGGCAACGTCAGGGTGGCGCCGAGCGCTGCAAGCGCCCCAACAACCATCACCACGTTCATCGACAATGCGATGACCGAGTAAATGCCGCTGAGCCGGTAGTAGCCGAGCATGAAAAGCACGACGAGCAACATACCCACGGAAAACGCGAGAATACTGGAGTCGATCGAGTCCTGACCGAGTGAAGGTCCAACCACGGTCTCAAACTGCTTTTCAATGGGCGCGGGAAGGGCGCCGTGACGAAGCACAATCACGATGTCTTCATCATCTGCCAAGATCTCGTTATACGACTGCATTCCGCCCATCGTGATTTGTGCACGACCACCAGGAATTGCTTCGTTGAAAACCGGAGCGCTCTTGATGGTGGTGTCGAGCATGATGGCCATGCGCTTTCCAACATTATTTCCGCTCAAGTCACCAAAAAGCTGTGCGCCTTTGCTGTCGAAATTCAGCGCCACGTAAGGGCGATTGAATTGTTGATCGATGGCAACGCGTGCTTCCTGGACGTAGTCGCCAGTGAGCTCGACTTTGCGAGTGACGTAATACGATTTGTAGTACGAGCGCTCTTCGTCGAGTTCAGTCTTCAGGGCATCTTTGTAGATGGGGTGATGTTCGAATCCGACCATGTGGTCCTCATCCACTTTACCCTCGAAGAACGAGATGAGGGGCTCTTTGTCCTTGTGCGTCACAGAGCGATATCCGCCGCCGATCACGCGCAATTGGAAGCCTTCGGGCAATTTGCCAGAAAACTGATTAAAGAAGGCGTTGGTGCCTGCATCATCGACCATGCGGAATTGAAGCTGAGCCGTCTGGCCGATGAGCCGTTTGGCGCGATCGACGTCGTCTTCTTTCAGACCGGGAAGCTGAACGACGATGTCGCTCGTTCCCTGACGTGTGATGCTTGGCTCCGAGACACCCAAAGCGTCGACGCGTTCGCGAATCGTCTCGATTCCCTGCGAAATCGCGAATTCTTTGGTCTCTTTGACGTAGTCTTCGTCGACGACAAGATGGATCAAACCACCCTGCATATCGACTTTCTTGAGCGACTGAAAGAAGCCCAAAGTGTCTTCATCAAGTTTGTCTTTGTCCGCTGGATTCGCGAAATTGACCTCGATGTAGTCCGAATCAGTCGGGTGCTTCACCGTCAATTGCACGCCTGGATTTTTCTCCAGAACACGGGTTTCCAAGTCGCGAGCCATTCGGTCCAACTTGTCCTGCACCGCGCGTTCAACAAGAACATGGTACTGCAGGAGCAAGCCGCCCTGAAGGTCGAGACCCAGAGTAAGTGGAGACAGATCGTGCTCTTCCACCCATTTGGTCACTTCGGATTCAGCCGGAGGGAACTCGCCGTCGAGTTTCCCGTCCTGCATGTCGAATACCGTTGGAAGCAACCCGTACAAACCAGCGAGTACCGCGGCAAATACAATCGCCCATCGAAATTTATTTGAATTCATCCATCCTCTCCATCACCACTTGGTGATTACTTACATCGCCATGACCCAATCGCGGATCAAAGCGCCGTTCAAGAGACGGCCGTTTCGTCGGCTGCGTCCTGCCCCTGAAGTCCTTCGATATTCTTTCGTCGAACCTTAATCTTGACGCCTTTTGCGACCTCAAGAGTGATTATCTCGGTATCGACAGACGCGATTTTTCCATAGAGCCCCGCATCGGTGATGACTTCATCACCGACCTTGAGGCTACCCACCAAAGTGGCATGTTTTTCAACGGCTTTGGCCTGTGGACGCCAGATCAGCATGTAAAAAACACCCATCACAAGGATGAGTGGCACCAACATACCGACCAAGTCTCCACCACCTGGTGCCTGCGCGAGTACCCACACCGAAGTTAATCCGTTCAAATCCATGCGACACCGCGTAAACACTTTCGTGTCCACGTCCATTCAGGGGATCGTGCTCAAAAGGCGACGTAAAGACGTCGGGCCCATAAGAGGCCAAGCGTTTAGCAGCCTTCCCAAATAAGGTCAAGCACTCACAGAGTGGGTGTGGACTTGCCTTTCTGCTCGTAATAGCGCGCTCGAAAGGCGGTGAACTCACCGGCCAGAATCGCTTCCCGCGCCGAGGTCACCAATTCGAGGTAATAGTGCAGGTTGTGGATCGTACACAGTCGCGCAGCCAGGATCTCTTTGGCCTTATAGAGGTGGCGAACGTAGGCGCGCGTGAAGTTGCGACAGGTGTAGCACTCGCAACCGGGATCGATGGGATCGAGGTCCTTGGCGTATTCCGCATTGCGGATCACGATGGTGCCAAATCGAGTCAGGCATTGGCCGTTGCGGGCATTGCGTGTGGGCAACACACAATCAAACATGTCGACGCCACGCGCGATGCACTCCACCAAATCGTCTGGTTTCCCAACACCCATCAGATAACGAGGTTGGTCTCGCGGCATCTTCGGGGCCGTAAAAGCCACGGTGTCGTACATCGCGGGGATATCCTCGCCCACGCTCAGACCGCCAAGGGCAAAGCCCTCGAAGGGTAGGGCACAGATTTCTTCAAGGTGGTGGGTCCTCCACGACTCACTGATGCCGCCCTGGATGATCCCAAACATTGCACAATCCGTGCGTGTGCGGGCCTCAAGGCATTCCTTCTCCCAACGCGTGGTGCGCTCCAAAGACTTCGCAAGGTAAGCGTCGTCGGCGCCCGCAGGTGGGCACTCGTCGAAAGCCATCATGATGTCACTGCCGAGGATTTCTTGAATTTGCGTCACCCGAGCCGGCGTGAACAGATGGCGAGAGCCGTCGATATGGTCCTGAAACTCAACGCCGTCCTCGCGGATCTTGCGCAATTCTTTGAGGCTGAAGACTTGATATCCCCCGGAATCCGTCAGGATCGGATGGGTCCAGTTCATCATCTGATGAAGCCCGCCGTGGAGCTCGATCACCTCAAGGCCAGGTCGAAGGTAAAGGTGATAGGTATTCCCCAAGATGATCTGTGCGCCAAGGCGTTCCAGTTCTTGCGGATCCATCGCCTTGACCGTTCCCTGCGTGTCGACCGGCATGAAGATCGGCGTCTGCACGACACCATGGGTCAGCTGCATCTCGCCGGCCCGCGCCTCGCCGTCGGTCGCTTGAAGCGTAAATTTGAAGTTTTCACATTGAATCGTCATTTCAGCGCCTCACGCGTCAAGAACATCGCATCGCCGTAGCTGTAGAAGTGCATTTTTTCGGCGATCGCCTCGGCATAAAGCGCCTTGATAAAATCGAGCCCGGCAAACGCCGATACGAGCGCAAGCAACGTGGAGCGGGGCAGGTGGAAATTCGTGATCATCGCATCCACGACCTTCAACTCATCGCCGGGACTGAGAAAAAGTGTCGAGTGACGAGTCCCGGGTTCAAAAGGCGTGTCCAATTTTGCCTCGGACTCCAACACCCTTACGCTTGTCGTGCCCACGGCAATCACGCGGCCGCCTCGCGCGCGCGTTTCTTCAATAGCGCTACGTAGCTCAGAATCGACGTAATACCGCTCAGAGTGCATCACGTGTTCCGACAGCCGCGACGCCTTCACCGGCTGAAACGTTCCCGGCCCAACTTCCAAAGTCAGGTAAGCACGCCGAACACCCATGCGGTCCAGAGCATCAAAGACCTCGGTCGAAAAATGCAGGCCGGCGGTCGGTGCCGCGACCGAACCTGGATTTGCAGCATAAATGGTCTGATAGCGCTCCTCATCGTGTTCGTAGGTCGTCTGCGAAGAGACACGTTTCTTGACGATATAAGGAGGCAAAGGCAGTTCGCCAAGCCTGGCGAGCAGGGCGTACGCGCCTTCGGGCGCGTCGAGTTCGAGTGTGGCATGACCGTGTTCGACGGAGATCACCCGGATCGCGGTCTCATCGCTCAGGAAAATCTCAGCGCCTACCTCAAGGGACTTCGACGTTCGAAACATCGCCGTAAGCTGGATTCTGCCTTTCTTGTCGACCCAACGCGTTGGGGATTCCGACCCGAGCACGTCCAGAAAAAGAAGCTCGACGCGTCCGCCCGTGGTTTTGTGTGCAAAGACACGCGCCGGAACAACCCGCGAGTTATTGAAAACCAACAAATCGTTGGAAGTCAGCTGCCCAAGCAGCTCTTCAAACGGAGCGATTCGATGCTCCTTTGTTGCCGTGGATGCCAGGAGCAATCGGGAGCCATCGCGCCGAATGGCAGGCGTTTCCGCGACCAAGTCAACCGGAAGAACAAAGTCATAATTTGTGATGTCATCCATATCTTCATTCATCGTCACCTCGCGCCGGCGCTGTTAGCATGATTTCGCACGGTTTTGAAACAACCAGACCATCCGAACTCCTTGGCCGTTTTGACCGTCGATGCTACATTCGCGGCGACTTTTAGTGGTATGCTGACGTTATGACCTTCGAATCCAATGATAAGGCCGCACGGCTGGACCGAATTCGCGCCATCGTGAACGAGGACTTCGAGCGCATCACGGGTTCAGCCGATCCCTTTGTTGTGCTCAATTTGCCACGTGCAACGGATTGGGAGGAGGCCAG
>JBFFMO010000097.1:0-9511 GCA_041554035.1 Allomicrovenator sp.
CTTCTCCAGGGATTGCACGCTCAATTCGTGTTTCCAACGCGTCCAGAATATCGGTCGCCTCTGGATGCGGATCAAGGTCATCGGAGGCCGCATAGGCCTGCAGAAGCCTCATCGCCTTTTGCGAAGACTCATGCGCGAGCAGCGCCTTGGAAGGCTCGCTTCGCAAGTACGCAGGCAGGTCCAAAATTCGTGCAAGTTCGTCGATCAGTTCTTCGCGCCCCGCGAAGCGCTCCGTTTCTTTCTGAAGGCGGCCACTCATCTCTGCGACGTTTTCCCGAGTACGTGGTTCAAATTCATTTTTTTTGTTTTTGAAATAAAGGCCATCGGTCCGCAATGCGCGCGCCAGGGCAAGTTTGGTGCCCGGCGAGACGCTCAAGAAAATCAATTGGCACAATTCGTCGAGCGCGAAGAGTCGGTGTTCCTCGCCAACCAGTTCCCATAACGCCTTCAAATCGATGTCGGCGGCCACATGTGCGGCGTCCGACTCGATGTCCGCCAACACTTTCAGCAGGTCAGCACGCGACGCGTCCGCGGGCATTTCGGAGAGGAGATTCACGACCTCATCATGACTGACGCGAAACTCGGTACCGTCTTGAGCCACGACCAAAAACTTCTGGCCGATATCTTCAAGAATCCCCCCAACTCGAAAACCGTTCGAATGTTCGAATTCAACGATTCGTACGGATTCCATCAAGTCCCTAGAATGTCATTTCGGTGACGTTGGGCGCGACGACATAACGCGCGACAGTGAGAGCTTCGACGTCAGCAAGAGTGACTCCTGGCGCGAGTTCCTTGAGGACCAAGTGATCCTCGGCGACGTCAAAAACCGCCATATCGGTGATGACCATGTGCACACAGGACGTGCCTGTTAAGGGCAACGTGCAGGCATCCAATACCTTAGACTCACCATGTTTGGAGGAGTGTTGCATCAACACCACCACGCGACGGGCGCCCGCAACCAAATCCATGGCGCCGCCCATCCCCTTGATCATTTTTCCGGGGATCATCCAATTCGCAAGGTCACCTGATTCACTGACCTGCATCGCCCCGAGGATCGCCAGATCAATATGGCCGCCGCGAATCATCGCAAACGAATCGGCGCTGTCGAAAAAGCTCGCTCCTGGGACCGCCGTGACCGTCTGCTTGCCCGCGTTGATCAGGTCCGCGTCTTCATCGCCTTCCAAAGGAAACGGGCCAATGCCCAGCAATCCGTTTTCGCTCTGAAGCGTGACGTCCACACCTTCGGGAATGAAATTCGCGACGAGAGTCGGGATTCCGATGCCAAGGTTAACGTACATTCCGTCGCGAAGTTCCTTCGCAGCGCGTTGCGCGAGTTGTTCTCGTGTCAATGCCATGGTTGCTCCTCAGCCGCGCGGACGCGTCGTACGTTGTTCAATCCATTTCTCGTAGTGCTCGCCCTTGATGATTCGTTGAACGAATACGCTCGGGATATGAACCTGATCGGGGTCGATCTCGCCAGGCTCTACAAGCTCCTCGACCTCGGCAATGGTGATTTTGCCCGCGGTCGCCATGATCGAGTTGAAATTCTGAGCCGTCTTTCGGAAAACAAGATTCCCGTGACGGTCGCCTTTCCACGCTTTAACGATCGAGAAATCCGCGGTCAACGCGGTTTCCATCACGTATTCACGTTTGCCAAATTTGCGGGTTTCTTTGCCCTCGGCCACCAAGGTACCCACGCCCGTCGCCGTGAAAAACGCGGGAATGCCGGCGCCTCCAGCTCGGATTCGCTCGGCCAACGTGCCCTGCGGGGTCAGCTCAACTTCGAGTTCACCACTCAGAAATTGCTGCTCGAAGTTCTTGTTCTCCCCGACGTAGCTTGAGATCATTTTTTTGATCTGCCGGTTCTGCAACAAGATCCCCAACCCGAACTCATCGGTACCGCAATTATTGCTGATCACCGTCAAGTTCCGCACGTTTCGTGCGTGAAGGGCTTGAATCAAGTTTTCAGGATTTCCACACAAGCCGAAACCACCGCTCATCACGGTGTTCCCGTCCTTAATGTCGAATATCGCCGCTTCGGCTGATTCGAACACCTTGTCCATGGCTGCTCCTCACGTTTGTAGGCGTTTGCCCTCTTAGAATGCGCGCGAGCGTAGTGCGAAGGCGGGAGCAGCGTCAAGGATGGCGCAGATTGTCAGCGGGGTTCACTTCAATTCGAGGGTCGAGTCCTCATAATCCACCGACGACTTCGCTTTTCGGGAAGGCGAAGGGTCTGGCTTGGAATTCAGTCGACGCTCCATCTCGTTGCGAGCCGAGCGAATCCGGTCAGGCTGATAGCCCGAGTAGTTGGCTTCAATATTCTTGTAGACGTTGAGCGCCTGCTGAACCATGCCCAGTTGTTGATAGGCCAGCGCCTTGAGTTCAAGCGCACGCGCCTTCTGAACCGAAGTTCCGCTGCCTTCAAGGACGGCATCCGAAGACTGAACGACCTGACGCCAATCCCTGGCCGAAAACGCGTCTTCAACAGCGTCCAGAGATCCAGGGGCTGATACGTAGGCATCTTTGGCCGGCGCTTCTTCCATTCGATCCGCAGCGGGGGCGGCCTCGGCAAATTCCGCCGGGCGTGCGCTAGGTTTTGCATCCCGTGTCTGAGACTGCTTAGGCGCAGCAGTGTTCGCCGCATTGCCCGTAGACAGCGTGTTCAGGGAGTCATCGAGCTTACTCTTTTTGTCGTACGCAAAATTCGTGTCTCCGCGCGAGTCGGCGTCGCTCACCTGCCCTCGAGCACTCGACTTCGATGCGGGGCGTGGCTGCTGAGCGACCGACTTCTCGACCGTTTGACGCTTGCGTTCCACAGGCGCTTCCGCCTTGGCGGTATCCGCAACAATCTCAGCCAGCCCGGCGCTCACGCCGTCGGCACTTTCACCTTCACCCGTCGCTTCTTCAGACGGCGCCGCGGGTTCGATCGGACTTGCCGGCGGCATCGGCGGCTCTTCGGCCACCATCGCCAGCTGGGCCGAGGGAGACGGTTCGTACATCTCGGGAGCCATCGACATATCGTTGTTCAAGGAGCCGCTTCGCATCACGAACACGCCGGTGAGCAGCACGGTGGCCACGAGCGCGAGTTGCGAAGCCTTGCCTTTGCCCAATCGCCTCCAAAAACCAAGCGACTCCACGCCATCTGAATTCGGTCGCCGACTTGGCAGATTTTCGTCGGGCGATTTGCGAGACGCCTGCTTCGACGCCTCGGCCAAAAGAGAATCCCGCACCGACATCCGTGGAATCTCTGGTGCCAGAAACTCACCCATCTGTCCGCGCAACGATTCAAAAGCAGCCAACTCGGCGGCCAGAGCCGGATCTTTCGCGACTGACGCCCGAGCTGCCGTTTCTTCGTCGGCGCTCAGTTCCCCGTACAGTAGGTCGAGGATGATGTCTGTCGATTGTTCCGAGGCCATTTCCAATTTCTCCTTAGACGCCAACTAGACAACATTCCAGCGCGTCTTTTCTTCCCGTGACGGAGCACCTTGCTCCATTAATACCTTTAACGTTCCTGTTGCGATTCGGATCTCAAAAGAGATCTAAATCGTCGTTTAACCACCCGCAGGCGAGTTCACTTTTTCATCCTCAGCGTCAAAACTATGGTCAGCGTACTCAGCCAAATGGCCACGTAACGCCTCAAGAGCATAGCGCATTCGGCTTTTCACCGTGGGCACCGGAATCTCCAGAATTTCCGCGATTTCACGAAACTTCAGATCCGAAACTTCACGCATCATAAACACTTCGCGCTGGTCTTCAGGCAGCTTCTCGAGAGCCCACTCCAGACGTTTTCGAAAAACATCACGGTCATGATCCGTTGAGATTTGGTTGGCGGGATCGGCGACACGGTCCAGAAATGTCGACTTGTCTTCATCCCCAACCGGTTTGTCCAAAGAGAGCTCACGGCCACTTTTCTTGCGCGACTTATCGATGCAGATATTACGAGCAATCGTGTAGAGCCAGGTCGTAAATTTCGCCGACTGTTGATATCCAGCCGCATTACGAATCACTCGCAAAAACACGTCTTGAAGCAATTCTTCAGCGATGTCTTTGCGACCGACGCTCCGGTAGATAAAATTAAATACGGGACGTTCGTGCCGGCGCAACAAGACCTCGAATGCACGCGCATCGCCAGCGGCGTACGCAAGCATCAACTCTTCGTCTCTCTGCTCCTCAAGTGGAGCTTGTTCGGGTTTCGGCCCAAACAGGCTTTTGACGATCGCCAGCAGCATTCACACTCATCCCGGAAGGAACCGGAAAGCTCAAGAAAATAGCCGAGCTCGCCTCGGCCTTCATAAAACGTCAGCTAAGACGCCACTCTATTCCAAAGGGTTTGCACGCGCCAACCACGATCACAGCTTCGCTGCGACCTCGCTGGCGAACTTACCGATGGTCATCTTCGACTCGCCCCAACCTGGAAGGGCGGTTTTAGAGGATTTCAGGGCCTCAACATCGGCCTTCACCTTGGATTCCTTGGCGATCTCGGCACAGCGCAGCGAGATGACTTGCACCGGCCATCGCTCGCTCTGAAGTCCTCGAGTCAATTCCGAGGCGATCGAGTCCACGCCTTGTTCCTTCATCTCTGTGCTGATGAAATTGCACAAGAATTCCGACTCCTGCTTAAGATCCTCGTCGCTGTACGCTTCGGTTTCGAGCGGGAAGGCGTTTGCAGCGACCAGAATCCCCGCTTTTCCGCGCAGCTCGATGATGCGCTGTGCAGCAACCCATCGAAGCAATCCGCTCTGGTTTCGAACCACCTCTGAAAAGAAGGGTGTCGCTTTTTCACCCTGGATTCGGACCACCGCATCCATGAACCCCTCTTTGAGCTTATTTGGAGCTGCCGGATCGTTGATGGCTTTCTCCAGGTAAGGCATCAAGTTGGGGTGACCGTTCTCAAGCAGGGCCACCTCAAGCTCGCCTTCGATGTCGGGGTGTTTTTCGTTGGCGCGTTTGACCAGAATTGTCGCCAATTCCCCCATGATCTTTGCGTCGTCTTTGGCAAATTCCATCACGTTGCGTTGAACGGTGGCGGGTTTGGCCGTCGTTTCCAGCCAGGTCAACATCGACTCCAAGCCCTTTTTCCCGGAGCGAGGCATCACCTGGCCCAGGGTTGTTGCGCCCAATTGAGTGCGCAAATCCTGGTCTTTGGACATCCAGTCTCCCAGAATCTCTTCGTACTGGGTCTTTTTGGTCGAGGCGTAGGGTTGCATGAAAAACGCAATATCCTTGGCGACGACCGATTTGGATTCTCCCACCTTGACCTGCCCGCCCTGCTCTTTCACGTCTTCCGAAAGGCTTGGCTGGTCCTGCAAGTTCCACATTTTTTCCACGGCGGGATAAATGGCGTCGGCGAATTTTGCACGGGTGGCCGCGTCTGGCATCGCCTCAAACAGCGGCTGAATATCGCTGACCTGATCTTCATCGATCAAGATTTCGATGGCCCTTACGCGAACCGCATCGGGCTCGCTCGGACTCTTGGCCCACTCGGCGAGCTTCTCGAATCCGCCCTCCGAAGTGCGCCAGATCTCAAGATCTTCGGGTTTACGCTCACAGCCCCATACAAAACCAAGGGCAACCAATAACGACATTAGGGAAGAAGCTCTTTTCATCTGGCGTTTACCTGTGGAGTCCGGCATTGAACCCGCGAATGATCCTCTTCAATCTCCCCGGACGTCAAGCGAGCATCCGCTATGGAAAAAACAGCCACCCCAGCTTGGTACCGACACCGTGTTTTTCGTTGGCTCAGAGACTTGGTCATCTTCGCCGTGATTTTCGGCGGCATGACTTGGTTTCAGACGCGAAACCTACTCGATCGAGGCACCCCGCTTCCCGTGACTTCATTGAACCAACTCGACGGGGATGCCTTTGACCTCAAGACCATGAACGGAAAACCCACCCTTTTGTATTTTTGGGCGCCTTGGTGCGGTGTGTGCAAATCCAACGCACATAATGTCCGCGCCATTGTTGGAGATAGCCATAATATCGCGTCCGTGGCGCTCTCGTACGAATCTGAGGATCAAGTGCGATCGTTTGCACAGGAATACGACATGCCACAGCCCGTGCTTCTGGGTGGAAAAGAAGACTCCACCGCATTCAAGATCGAAGCGTTCCCCACGGTTTATGTGCTTAATCGAGACGGCGAAATCGCATTCGCGACGATGGGCTACACCAGCGAAATCGGGCTGAGAGCCCGCCTCTGGGCGGCCGGGCTCTAACAGGTGTCCTAGAACATGTCTTTACGTTTGGCACTCGATAGAATTCCGAGAGCCTCACGGTATTTCGCGACCGTACGTCGAGCGATATCGACTCCGTCCTTCGCCAAGGCCTCAACGATTTTCGCGTCCGACATGGGCTTCTTGGGCGGCTCATGAGCAACGATCTCTTTGATCTTGGCTTTCACGGCCTCGCTCGCAAGGTCATCGCCATCCAAATTCGTGATCGATGAATTGAAGAAATACTTCAGCTCAAAGGTCCCACGCGGCGTGTGGACATATTTGTTGGTCGTCACGCGGCTCACCGTGGATTCATGCATGTTGATGTCTTCTGCGACATCTCGCAAAACCAATGGCTTCAGGTGTTCGACGCCGTGATCAAAGAAGTCGCGCTGGAACTTAATGATGCTCTCAGTCACCTTCATGATCGTGCTCTGACGCTGATGAATGCTTCGGATCAGCCACATCGCCCCACGAAGTTTATCCTGGATATAATCCTTCACTTCGTTGTTCTTGCCGCCTTTCTGGCGCGCGAGTTCCTTGCGGTAATACCCACTGATTCGAAGCTTGGGCATGCCGTCTTCGTTAAGCATCGGGATGTAGTCATCCCCGACCTTATGGATATAGATATCCGGAGTGATATAGCGCGCTTCGTGATCGAGAAACTCTCGGCCGGGCTTGGGCTCCAGCCGTGAAATCAACTTCGCTGCAGCCGTGACTTGCTCCAGATCGCATCCCAGCGCCTTAGCGATCTTCTGGTAGCTCTTGCGCTCCAAATTCGGGATATGCTCCAGAATCATGTGCTTGACGATCATGTCTTCGGGATAAAGCTTATCGACCTGAATCAGCAGACATTCTTGGAGGTCGCGGGCAGCGATACCGAGGGGATCGAAACGTTGAATCTCCGTCAGAATGAATTCAACGTCCTCCACGCTGGCTTCGGCATCTTCGGCGATGTCTTCGACGGTCGCGTTACGCAAATAGCCGTATTCATCCAGATTTCCGATGATCAGCACCGCAATCAACTCTTCGTCTTCGCTCATTCCCGATAAACGCACCTGCTCCATGAGGTGTTCGCTCAACGACTCGCTTGTCGACAGGGTTTGCTCAAGCCCTGGGCGGTCGTCATTCAGACCTTTGTAGGAATTTGCAGGTGTGGGTGCGGAGTAATTCTCAAGGAACGCTTCCCAATCGATCTTTTCGGCAGCATCGCGCTCGCCAACGGGTACCTCATCGTTGGTATCTGGCTTCGTCGCGGCCGTCATCGGCACATCGTCGTAGAGCTCGATCGGCTCGTAGTCGTCAGGCTCGGGCATCTCTTCGAGCACTGGATTTTCGACCATTTCTTGGCGAACTGCTGTGATGAGTTCCATGCGAGAGAGCTGCAGCAGCTTAATGGCCTGCTGAAGTTGCGGAGTCATCCGCAACTGCTGGCTCATCTTGACTTGTTGTCTGAGTTCCATCGCCATTAACTGCTCCTATGCGCCTGAGCGCCTACTCTTTTTCTCCGACACCCGGAGATTCCAACACAACATTTGAGTCGGAAAAACCAATAAAAAGCATCTGGCTTTTCATCGTCCAATTGGATGCCTGAAGTGCACCCTCCACCAAACGTAAACCGTCTTCCGTCCAGGTCGCCGAAGCGGCGGAGACGACACCAAATGGGCCCGTCACCACGACATCGTTAGCCTGTGCCGGATTGCGACTCAGGCGAGCGACAAAGATCTTCATCGACCCACAGGCGCCACTTGCATCGACAAGTAAGGCCCCATCACGTTTGCCGGTCAGTTCACAAGGCCCCATTTGCCATGTCTCTATGACATCAACAGGGGGCTCCACCACGACCTGCATCGGAACGACTTCTTCGGCTGCTTGAACATCCGGCCCTGCTGCATTCACCACAGATAGAAGTGAAAAAAACAAGATGTACCGAGCAGTTGAGTTAGTCATCGAGGGCAATGATAACAGACGAACACGGCGGCAGCAACCATTCTGGCATCCAATGGTATGAAACTTGCTTTTCAAGAACAAAAAAAGGCGACCTCGCGGTCGCCTCTGGATTCCTATCCTAAGTGTTTTTTAAGTTCTCGCAACCATTTCTCAGGGCGCGAAATTCTCGCAGCGATCGATGACGAGTTTCTCACCGCCCAGAAATCCGCCGGGCTCGTACCAGACGCATACTTCCTTTGCGGTTCCCGGCTGAAGGTCGGCTTTCCATGTCAGCTCCTGCACATTGAACAGACCTGGGCCCCACATGTCATGCAGCGCATCGTCCTGCTCGGTGGTCAAAATCGCGTCCATGTCGCCGTCTAAATACGCGTCCTCCATCTTTGTTTCCGTGATGGCCCCTGCCACCTGACTCGAAACAAAGAAGGCGAAACATAGATCCTTGTCTCCCACCGGTTTGCGGGTGTTCCAACACTCGGCCAACGCCAGCGAAGCCTGATAGATGTCGGCCGTCGTATTTGCAGCGGGGGTGGGTGCGGGGACGTCCCAATTTTCTGCACACCAACCGCCGGGTGCGCATTGTTCAAACCCCTGACACGCCGCATCTTGAGTCGCGGGATCGGGATCGAAGATCGGACATTCCACGCATCGACTGGCCTCGCGATAACAAACATCGTACTCGCCCGCGCACGTGTTGGTGGCGCAGAAATTCCCCGTGCATATCTGGTTTTCGCAGGCCAATCCGGCGACACAATCAGCAACAACGGCACACGGCGCGTCCTCGACCCCCTTGCAGGTCTTCGTGGTGGGATCACAGGTCAGCTTCGAACCCACGCAATCGTCGTTATTTTCGCATTGCGCGCCCGAACCGCCCTGACAGGTCCCGCCATCGCCGGCACAGACCTGGCCTTCCAAGGCACATTCATCGATGCCGTCCGCGCAATTATCATCGACGCTATTGCAGATCTCGGGAGCGCCCGGGAAAATCATGTCGCTGGCGTCGTTGCAGTCGATCTCATCGCCGCCGGGGCAACCCATCGAGCCCGCGATTCCGAATCCATCGTTGTCGGCGTCGGTGCAATTCTCGGCGCACGCTAAATCGCCGCCTTCGCAATCCTCGTCGATGCCATTGCCGCAAATCTCAACGGCGCGCGGTTTGATGTCCGGGTTGGTGTCGTCGCAATCGCGCCCACCGCAAGCGATGTCACGGAAATTATCGTTATCGGCATCCGCACAGGTGATCTCAGGTACGGCATCCCCATCTTTGCAGTCGTCGTCGATGCCATTTCCGGGAATCTCGGTTTTTCCGGGATTGGCCCCCGTGCTGAAATCGTTGCAATCGTCGCCCATGGGGC
>JBFFMO010000098.1:0-9501 GCA_041554035.1 Allomicrovenator sp.
GCCCGAGAACGACTCGATTTACACGCACACGGCCGAGGGCCCAGACGATGTGCCCTCTCATATCAAAGCCATCCTGACCTCAACGACGCTGAGCATCCCCATCCTTGGAACACGACTGGCTCTTGGGACCTGGCAAGGCATCTATCTATGGGAGCATCGCAGGTCCGCGCATACACGCGAAGTCGTGATTCATGTGGCAGCCTAAAGGCCGCGCGACATCTGTGCCGGACGACCCAGCAAGAAACCCTGACCGAGTGTGATGTTGAGCGCCTTCACCGTCTCCAAGTCAGCCTGATTCTCGATGCCTTCCGCGATAAGGCGTGCGTCGCTGCGTTGTGCCAATTCGAGCAAATAGAGCGCGAGTGCCTGTTTGCGGGTGCTTGAGGCAATTCCACGCGTCAGCGAAATGTCCATCTTGATGAACGCAGGCTCAAGATCGGCAATCAATTGCAGATTGGACGTCCCGGTGCCGACGTCGTCGACGGCGAAACGGTAGCCTCGCGCCTGCAACTTGTGAACGTTGGGAAGTATGCGCCGAAGTTGGTCCTGCGTGGTGTTTTCGGTGACTTCAAACACCAGCTGCGAGGGCAAAAGTCCGTCGGCCTCCCATTGGGAGAGAATGGCCTCCAAGTCCTTCATCGGTTCGTAGAAGGCCTGCGGAAGGCTGTTCACAAAAAGCGCTCCGCCCGTCAACGCGGGACGACGTCGAATCGAAAGCGTTCGGCAGGTCTGATCCAATTCACCGTCAAGTTCGGCCCGTGCCGCTGCGACAAAAAGATGCACACCAAGCCGATCGGCGTCAGCGGTCTCGGCACGACTCAGCGCCTCGTAACCCATATTGGTCATCGTTCCGAGGTCGACAATGGGTTGATAAAGCGATGTGATCTTTCGTTGGGCAATCATGTGCCCAAGCACGCGCTGACGCTGACGCGCCAACTCACGCTGAGAGACCTGCGCATCAATGCGCGCCTTGCGAACCGCCCGATAGAGCTCACGGCGAGGCTCGACGCTGTCGTTGCGAATGATGAGTGAAGAGCCAAAAGCCACTTGCTCCAGGGCGTGGTGAAACCACCACTCGGAGCTGGCAAACCCTTCAAAAACCTGACGTTTAACTCGATTCACGACGGTTTCAAAATCGATCGGAGGACCGACACTCTCGTCGCGAGAGGCGGTCAAGAAGACAATGATGGACTCGCCGTCGGCTGCGTCCACGCACATGATATCGTCGCGACGCAGACCGGCTCCGCGAAGGCGGTCCACGGCCTGCGATATCCTGGCCATCAACACCCGGAAATTCGCAGAACCGTACTGCCTTTCCCATGGTCCCAACTCGGTCCCATCGATGATGACCAGCCCCACGCACGAGCGGTCTTCGACACGATCGGCAAGCTGTTGAAGCAAATCCGAAAACGGCGGAAACGAAGTCGACGTGAGTCGAGCATCTTCGTCGCGGACTGCCTCCGAGAGTTCCTCAAGCTCGTGCCGATCAGCGGTCTCAAATACGTCGAGATCCTGCATTTCGTACTCAAGCTACAATTCTGTTGAAGTTCTGCCCCCAAAGATAGGCAGTGTGTGGAATTCTGTCAATTTGAGGGCATCAATCGAAACTCATTTAGTGACTCGATGATTACACCGTTGGGAGAGTCCAAACGTCGTTGAACGAGGCCTTTCCCCCAGACAAACACCCGAGATTGCGGGAGCGCCAGATGGCCGTCCCATGCCCCCAGAGCGCCTTGCCCTCGAACTTCGATGGTCGATGGAAAGACGCCACCCGGCAGGTCCATGGCCTGGCCGGCACGCGTGGTGAATACCGGTGAGGCGGACGTGTAACCGCCCGCTCCCCAACGCTGGTCCGCCTGCAGCGGAAACGCATAGATCGGCGCCTGAGCCGCAAAATAGGCGAGCATCCAGGAGGTTTCTTGGACATGCCCACGACAGCCGCGGTCGCAGACGTAGATGCGACGCGGAGTGGCCACCCACCATTCGTCGGCCTTGGTGAGGCTCGTGTCATTATAGGAGCGTCGCAGTCGAATCAGCCGCAGCGTGTCGAAACGGTCGACCGAGACAACCTCGACCACAACGGCCGTGGCCATCACCTGCGGGTCCACAACATCGTCTTCATGGCCTTGAGGATACCGAGAATACCGCCAAAACGACCCCACCTGGAGGGGATAAGGATATTCGTCGGAACGCATCAATTCAGGCTTGAGATGCATGCCAGACGCAATCAAAACCTTGAGCCTGGAATCCACCTGAATCGGCGACCCCAGATAATAGTAGTTCTTTTCTCCATCGACTCTCAGGATTTTGGCCACGGGGAGGTCAAAGGTTGTGTCGCCAGGAAGGTAACGAATCGTCAGGCGACCATTCCAGTACTGGGCGATCTCGTCGTCTGAATTGGCCGACTTTCCATCGAGCTTACGGCCGTCACCTGGAACGAACTCCACAAACTCAAAGAGCCCCGCCCAACCGTCAGGCCGCGCTTCCGAAAGACTCGGTGGCTCGAAGACGTCCCACAGCGAGCGAGAGCGCCCTTGGATCCCATCGACAAAGACCTGTGCTGGCCCTGCATCCATATGGACCAATGCCGCATACGCTTCGACAGGCACAAACACGTGGTCCCACAGGGTTTCGTCGTGTTTGACCAAAGCGTCAAAGGTGGCCCGCCCCAGCGCATTCAAGGAGTCCAATTCTGGCAAATCCGCAGGTTTGGCTTGCATCGCTCCCCAGCCGGCTCCTTTGGCACCGCGAAGCAAGGCGCGGGTGAGTCGCCCCTCGTTGACGGCGGCGGACTCGGGAGTGAGATCGGGATTTTCGGTGTACACCAGCGGACGCATCGGCCACTGGCTGGGTTCCGGACTCACATCCGAACAACCGGAGAGCCAGAGGACAAAAAAAAGGCGGCCAAGGCCGCGCAATATTTGAAAACGATTCGAAGGCATCAGGGTGAGTCGGTGTCGCCAATTCGCGTGTTCTGATCGTTGTAATAAGGATAGGGCGAGAGATCCACGAAGGAATTGCCCGAGTCCCACTGCCAAATCAAAGGATTCACAGGGCGGCCAAAGAGCACAAAGAAGTGCTCAGAACCGACAGGAATCTTGATCGTGCTTTCAACGAATGCGCCGTTCCCGTGTGAACCAAGAGTGGCACCGTCTTTGGGTCCAAAAATCGTCTGCAAACCAGGTGTCGTGATGCGGAAGGTCTGGTCACACCCGATGCCAAGGTACGTGATGGTTTGAGAGCCCTGATCAGGCTTGGCAAAGGTTGCGGAATAGACTTTCTGTGCCGCACACTCAGCCACTGCGATCGGATCTACGTCGACATCGGCATACACAAGGGGCGAACCTGGATGCGGACATTCCACCTGAGCGTCTGCTGCAGGAAACGGAAGAGGTGTCGCGCCTTCGGGCTGTTTGATCGTCACGGCCGACGACACGCACTCAAAGTACTCTGCCGTAGGCGGGTATCCGATGATCTCGTCTTCGTTTTGAGTAAACCCGTTCACAAGGCAAATGGCGTTGGAAATCAGCCCTGATTCACATGCAACGTAGAAGAAATAAGGATCCGTCGCGATCAGAGCGCGCAGATTCGTTCGCGCAATGGTGGCTGGCGTATCGAGAGGCAATGGCCCACATTCGGTTTGCACTGGAACTTTGGTCTCGTCCAAATATCCGGCCAAGTCCAAGTCTGGCTGACGGAATTCGGGGATGTACGAGTAGCCACCCGCGGTGACGTATTCGTTGCTCAATGAGAGACCGTTTTCGAATGTGAACTGGCAGCCTGCGCTGATCGTTTGCACATGTCGAAACAACGAAGCCGTCACAGCATCCACGTCGATTCGTTTCTTGATGAAGATGGTGCCGGTCTCTTGCGGGTACATCGAGAAGAGATCGAACTCGAGCGTGAGCTCGGCCGGTACGCCGTCGATGATGACCGTGAGCTCCGAACCGTAATTTCGATCGATCTCGATCGGAGCATCCGATCTTTCGCCGAACTTCAAGCCCTGAACGACGGGTCCGGTATTGCCGTACACGCTGAGCGTCTCAGCCGCGGTATATCCGTTGATAACATAGAGAAACACGGTCTCGCCGCCGTCTCCGCTTCCACAACTGGTCAAAGTCGTGAGTATGATTGCTGCTGTAGCGAGTACGTATGCGTATCCGCGGCCAAACAGAAGGTTCATGAGATGTCCTTGAACGTTCGCGTCTTGTCTCTTTGAATGGGCACAGCGTAGTCCACAAGGTGGGGACCGTCAACCAATCTGGAGCCGGCGGTAGAAACAAAAAAGCCCGAGGAAAACCTCGGGCTTTTTAGCGGGGTGGACGGGACTTGAACCCGCGACCTCCGGCGTGACAGGCCGGCATTCTAACCAACTGAACTACCACCCCGTATATTCATGGGCGCAACAGGGATTGAACCTGTGACCCGCTGCTTGTAAGGCAGCTGCTCTCCCACTGAGCTATACGCCCTCTCGGGTGTTACTTCCGTGAAACGGAATCGGGAAATTACAGACGAGGCCGACATGCGTCAAGATGTATTATCGCCTTAATGCACTTTAGGATCATCGAGTGTTGCCGCTGGGATCATGGATGCCATCGCAACATCCGGTGGTAGAAGAGGTTTCCGCAATCGTTCACGAAAAGCTTCGGGATCTTCGAGTCTCAACGCATGTTCGAGCACTTCGTCCATGTGATGGACCGGAATGATGGTCAGCGACTTGCGAATTGTTTTAGGGATATCCCTGATATCCTTGCGGTTTTCCCATGGAATGCAGATCGTTTTGATGCCTCCACGATGGGCAGCAAGCACCTTTTCTTTCAAGCCCCCAATCGGCAGCACACGACCTCTGAGGGTGATCTCCCCTGTCATCGCCACATCAAACTTCACAGGAATCTGCGTCAAGGCGCTGACAATGGAAGTCGCCATCGTAATACCGGCCGATGGGCCGTCCTTGGGCAACGCGCCCTCGGGGAAATGAACGTGGATATCGACCTTCTGGTGGAAGTCCGGCGAGAGTCCCAGGTTGATGGCCCGTGCACGCACGTAGCTCATGGCCGCCTGAGCGGACTCCTGCATCACATCACCGAGCTTGCCGGTGATGATGAACTTACCCTTGCCCGGCATCACTGTGACCTCGCTCACGAGCATCACACCGCCGAATTGAGTCCATGCCACGCCGTTGGTCATACCGACCTGGTCGCGTTCTTCGATTTTTCCGTCCCTGAACCGCGGCGGGCCCAGGTATTTCGGTACGGAACGAGCTTCGACCTTGAACTCTTGTTCTTTGCCGTTCTCGACCACCTGCCGCGCAATTTTGCGGCACACGGATCCGAGTTCTCGCTCCAGATTACGTACACCCGCTTCACGCGTGTACTGATTGATCACGCGATGGACCGAGCTGGTCGTAAATTCCACCGAAACGTCATCGATCCCGTTATTCTTCATCTGTTTAGGGATGAGATAATTCCGGGCGATCTGAAGTTTTTCGAAGTCCGTGTAGCCGGGCAACTGGATGACTTCCATACGATCGAGAAGCGGCGTCGGAATCTGCTGAAGGCTGTTTGCCGTGCAGATAAACATCACCCGAGACAGATCGTAATCAAGATCGAGGTAATGATCGTTGAACGTCGCGTTTTGTTCGGGATCAAGGACCTCAAGCAGCGCGCTTGAGGGGTCTCCACGGAAATCAGTCGACATCTTGTCGATTTCATCGAGCAAGAAGACCGGGTTATTCGAGCCGGCCTTTCGCAGGCTCTGTATGATCTTGCCGGGCATCGCACCGATATAGGTTCGGCGATGGCCCCGAATCTCGGCCTCATCACGCACGCCGCCGAGGCTGAGTCGAATGAAGTTTCGATTGGTGGCCGTCGCGATCGATCGCCCCAAGGAGGTCTTTCCAACACCTGGAGGTCCGACAAAACACAAGATAGGGCCACGTGGGGCCTTCACCAGCGACTGAACCGAAAGGTACTCAAGGATACGCTCTTTGGGCTTGGCCAGGCCGTAATGGTCATGCTCAAGCGTCTGATGGGCATCCTTGATGTCGAGTCGGTCTTCGGTGGTGTCTTCCCAAGGAAGGCTCAACACCCAGTCGATGTAATTGCGCACGACTGTGGCTTCGGCGCTCATCGGGCTCATCATCTTGAGCTTTTTGAGTTCTCGCTGAAGCCGATCGAGGGCTTCTTCGCTGATCGCCTTTTTAGAGATCTTCTCTTCAAGTTCGTCGATCTCGTTTTTGAATTCGTTTTGGTCGCCCATGTCTTTGGCGGAGCCGGCGGTGTCGTAGAGATCCTTTTGCGACTTCTCCATCTGCTTTTTGACGCGAGAGCGGATCTTTCGCTCAACCTGGAGGATCTCGATTTCCTCACGCATCAATTCGTTGAGGCGCTCCAAGCGTACGAAGGAGTCCTCCATCTCAAGAATGTCTTGTTTGTCCCGAAGCTTCAGCGCGAGCTGAGCAACGATCGTGTCACCAAGCCGCGAAGGGTCTTCGATCTTGGCCACCATCGAGAGCATCTCAGGTGGGATCCGCTTGTTCAGATTGACGTAGGTCTCGAACGTCTCACGCAAGCGCTGCATGATTTCAGGAGCATCGTGCGTCGGGTCGACCACGTCTTCGAGGGGCTCGATCTCGACCTCGAAGTAGCGATCGTTGGCCTGATAGTCGAGAATTTTGACGCGCTGCTTGCCACGAACCAGCACCTTTACCGTGCCGTCGGGGAGCTGGAAGAGCTGGTCGATGCTTCCGATCGTCCCGATACGGAAAATATCGTCGGCGCTGGGATCGTTGGTCTTGGCCTTCTTTTGAGCCGAGAGCACGATCTCTTTGCCACCCGCCATCGCTTCTTCAAGCGCGGCGATGCTTTTTTCACGGCCAACAAAGAGCGGCAGCACCATGTTTGGAAACACGATGATGTCACGCAAGGGCAGCAACGGAATTCGCCGCGTTTTTGCGCGATCCGATTCATTCGACATGGAGGCCTCTTTTGAAAACCGACCTAAAGATCAGGCGGACTCGGCGGTCGTATCCGTAAGCGGAAACGGTGCTTCGTCGAAATCCGTGATCATATCAGCGGTAATCGTGATGTCGGCGACGTCTTTACGTCCCGGGATTTCGTACATGAAATCGAGCATGATTCGCTCGAGGATCGTCCTCAGGCCACGGGCGCCTGTCTTCTGCTTAAGCGCCTGACGAGCGATGGCTCGCAGGGCCTCGTCCTCAAAGCGCAACTTGACGCGGTCCATACGGAACAAACGTCGGTACTGCTTGATGAGGGCGTTTTTGGGTCCAGTAAGGATCTGAACCAAAGCTTCTTCGTCGAGTTCCTGAAGCGTGGCGATCACTGGCAATCGGCCCACAAACTCGGGGATCAGCCCAAATCGCATCAAGTCTTCCGGCTGAATATTCGCCAGAAGTTCGTTGACCGGCTTTTCCTTGACCGACTTCTCCTCGTCGCTCTCGGACGAGAATCCCATCCGCTTTTCACCGATGCGCTGGCCAATAACGTCGGTCAAACCGACGAAAGCACCGCCACAGATGAACAGGATATTGGTGGTGTCGATCTGCAAGAAGTCTTGCTGAGGGTGCTTCCGGCCGCCTTTGGGCGGAATCGAAGCGACCGTGCCTTCGATGATCTTCAGCAGTGCCTGCTGCACGCCCTCCCCCGACACATCGCGGGTGATGGAGGGGTTTTCAGACTTACGCGCAATCTTGTCGATCTCATCGATGTAGATGATGCCGCGACTTGCGCGCTCAACATCGCCGTCTGCAGCCTGCAGAAGGTTCACGATGATATTCTCGACGTCTTCTCCCACGTAGCCGGCCTCGGTGAGGCTTGTGGCGTCGGCGATCGTAAACGGCACGTCAAGAATTCGGGCGAGCGACTGAGCCAAAAGCGTCTTTCCGCTTCCGGTGGGTCCGATCAACAGAATATTGGACTTCTGGAGTTCAACTTCGGTGTGATCAACTTTGGACTCGATTCGTTTGTAATGATTGTGCACAGCAACGGCGAGGATCTTCTTCGCGCGTTCCTGGCCGATCACGTACTGGTCGAGAATATCTTTGATATCAACGGGCTTGGGGATATTCGAAATCCCGGTGGCCACGTCTTCGCGTTCCAGCTCTTCATCAATGATATTGCCACAAAGCCCGATGCATTCGTCGCAGATGAAAACAGTGGGTCCAGCGATAAGTTTTTGAACCTCTCGCTGGCTTTTGCCACAAAAGGAGCAGCACAAATTTGCGTGTCCCCCAGTTGTACTTCCTTTCTTCGCCATGATCGTTCCTGCCTATGCGTGCGGGCCCTCAGGGCGCGTGCTCCTGAAAGATACCACAGAGCAACGCGCGCATGAAAAATACAATTCCCTCAAGTCTTCGGCCGTTCAAAGACTTGGTCGATAAGGCCATAATCTTTGGCTTCAGCCGCACTCATGAAGTAGTCGCGGTCGGTATCTTTATTGATACGATCGATGTCCTGCCCGGTATGCTTCATGAGGATGCCGTTAAGCACGTCACGCAGCTTCAAAATTTCACGGGCTTGAATGTCGATGTCGGTGGCCTGCCCGCTCAATCCGCCCATAAGGGGTTGATGGATGAGGATTCGGGAATTGGGGAGGCTCATGCGTCGGCCGGGTTGTCCCGCAGCCAACAGAACTGCACCCATGGATGCCGCCTGTCCCAGACAGATCGTCGAGATCGGAGGTCGGATGTACTGCATCGTATCGTAGATCGCCAGACCTGCGGTCACACTCCCGCCTGGGGAGTTGATGTAGAGCGAGATTTCCTTTTCAGGGTCTTCGCTTTCGAGGAAGAGCAACTGAGCAATGATGCTGTTCGCAACAGTGTCGTTGACCGGCGTACCAAGGAACACAATGCGGTCTTTAAGGAGACGACTGAAGATGTCCCACCCGCGCTCTCCTCGATGCGTTTGTTCAACGACGTTTGGGATAAATGCCATGAGCTACTGCCTTGTCAAAAGATTGGTGACGTCCACGCTGCGCGGTCAACACGCAGCAAAAAAGAAAACTTCCCGATGGGCTTCATTGGTGTCGAATATCTCCTAACCCAACACGATCCCGACCGCAACATACGCTTATTATCCACACGACACACGAGGTATGGCATTGAATTTGCTGGTACCTGTTATAGGCAATGTTTCTTCATGAGTTCCCTGGATTCTCAATGACGCTTCCAACGCGCCTCAGCGCACTTTTTTCGCTAGCTCTGGCTCTTTCCGCCTGCGGCTCCAAAGGTATGTCCGACTCGCAAGAGCCTGACCCGGCGGTCGTGTTGCCAGAATATGATCTGGGCGTCGTTGACCTGGGAGAAGATGTCGCGATCTCGGGAGAGGTTTCAGCATATTTATCGGTTGCGACCGCAAAATCGAATGGACTGGCGACCAGCCCGGTTTGTGCCGAGTGCCATGGGAACTCGAGCAGCTCTTCAGCCATGAAAGATGTGGCTGGGCGAGATATCGCTCCCTTTGATTTGTGGCAATCTAC
>JBFFMO010000099.1:0-9461 GCA_041554035.1 Allomicrovenator sp.
CCTGCAGGTCGTCTGCTTCTGCAGCGTCGGCTGGGCTGCTCAATGCGGCGTTGGCACCTTCACAGGTGTTGCCGGGACGAGCGCAGAGTGCTGCGAAGTCATCGTCCACGCGACCCACTTCCAACGTCTCATAGACGCCAAATCCGATAGCTGCGACGCCCACACCAACAACAGCCCAACCCAGCACGGGCGAAATCCCCGACGAGCTGCTTACAACCTCCGAAGCTGTGCCTGCGAAAACAAACTCCAAGCTCTCGGACTCGTTGTGTCGAAGAATCACAGTCTGAGACTGTTCGGTGCCATCCTCAGACCGAACCATCACCACGTGTTCGCCCAGAGGAAGGTTCTCCAAAGTTGTCGGAGCGAATCCTACTTTATCACCGTTCAGGAAGATTTCGGCGGAAGGGGCGCCTTTAAGGGAGACCTCAAGCGTACCCACGGCACCAAAAAGGAAATTCTCGACGATGGCCGGAATCGCTGCCTTGATCTCGTCGTTTGTCCCTTGAATCGTCTGGTCGGCCACATCCCGAACGAAATTCCCTTCACCAAAATCGAAATTTCGAATCGTGAAAAGAAAGACATCGTCAGAGCGCTGGACCGACCCGAAGATAATTTGGTCTGCGTCCACAATATCGCGTAGCCCCGAAAGACAATCGACGCTTGGAGAGTCACAGCCCGCAGTAAGGGCCAAGTCTTGAACGGTAATCTCGCCGCCGAGTTTCACCTCCATGTCGTCGTTTTCATCGACGACACGATTGAGCTCCTTGTAGAACGTGGACATGACGTCGTCTGGAACGTTGAATCGTTCAAATTTCAAGATTACGACGCTGGCGCCGTTTTTTTGGCCGAATGCCATGCCGCTTACCAAAGTAATCAACACAAACCACACGGCGGACACGAGAACGCGAGAACTCATCCGGTCTCCTTAAGTCTAAGTGAACCCATTATTGAGCTTCTAGCGTTTGTGGGCAAGTCACTTGCGTTTTTCGCGCGATCTGGCAAAGAAGCGACGGCACGGAGGTCGAAATGTTAGCGTTGGAAGCTGTCGAGAAATCATTTGGAACGAGAGCGATTCTAAAAAACGTCTCTTGGGCGTTGCCGCGCAATGCGCGTATTGGCCTCGTCGGGCCCAACGGGGCTGGGAAGACGACCTTTTTGCGCGTCCTGGTGGGAAGCGAAGAAATCGATTCCGGGCGAGTCATCCACCCCAAGAGCGTCCACGTTGGTTTTTTGCCTCAGGAGATCGCTTTAAGCGAACGAGAAGGCACTCTGATCGAGACCGTGCTTCGCGGCCGCGAAGATTTGCTGGCCATTGAGGGCGAACTTGCAGGATTGGAGCCCCGACTGGCTGAGTCTGATGAGATTCGCGAAGCCTATGCCACTCTTCAAGAAAAGTTTCGATTGATGGGGGGCTACGAATTCCGCAGCCGTGCGCGCGAAATTTCCGTCGGCATTGGTTTTAAAGAAGCGGACTTCAATCGTCCGATCGTCGAGTTCTCGGGCGGCTGGCAGATGCGAGCCTTGCTCGCGAGGTTGCTCTTTCGTCGGCCTGACCTCTTGCTGCTTGATGAACCAACCAACCATCTGGACCTCTTGAGCATTGAGTGGCTCGAACGTTTTTTAGGAAGGTATGAAGGCACCGTCATCATCGTGAGCCACGACCGTTATTTCCTAAATCGCATGGTCGACCAGATTGCCGAGCTCGATAATGGGCGACTCACACTCTATCCCGGAAATTACGACCAGTACCGACGAGCGCGGGCCGAAGAAAGGGAACGACAGACGGCAGCCGCTATGAGGCAGGGGAAAGAGATTGAACGTGTCGAAGCGTTCATCGATCGATTTCGCTCCAAGGCGACCAAGGCCGCCCAAGTCCAGTCACGCATCAAACAACTCGATAAATTGGAGAGACTGCAAACCCCGGATGCTGAAGCATCGACTGTGAGTTTTCGTTTTCCTCAGCCTCCACGCCTGGGCAAAATCGTGGTGGAGGGAAAGAAACTCGCCAAAGCATTTGGCGACAATGTTGTTTATGAAGATCTGAATTTCGTGGTGCATCGCGGCGAACGTGTGGCTCTTGTTGGGCCCAATGGGGCAGGGAAGACCACCCTATTGAGAATGCTCGCAGGCGTGGATGCCCCCGACAGCGGGACGGTCGAGCTAGGAAACAAAGTCGAAGTCGCCTACTTCGCCCAACATGCGTTGGAATCCTTGGACCCAAACCACAGCGTGCTTGAGGCCGTGCAAGCAGCTGCAACCAGCGAAACCTCAGGAATGGTCCGTGACATGCTCGGGGCATTCAAATTTTCGGGAGACGATGCCGGCAAGAAAATCTCGGTACTTTCCGGAGGTGAAAAGAGCAGGGTGGCGTTATGCAGACTTTTGATGAACCCCGCAGGTTTGCTCCTCTTGGATGAGCCAACCAACCATCTGGACATCGCGACCCGGCAGGTTCTCGAAGACGCGATGTGTGCCTTTGAAGGCGCCATCGTTTTGGTCTCGCATGACCGTTTTTTCGTCAACGAAGTGTCCACCCATGTTGTGCATGTCGAAAACGGCAAAGCCATCACTTATGTCGGCAACTACGACAACTACCGACTCGCCCGCACAGCCGCCGAGGAAGACGGCGAAAGCGCAGCCGTGGACGTGGATGCAGCCGCATCCAGAAAAGACGTACGACGGCTGCTCGCTGAATTGAGGACCCGTAAACAAAGCGAACTCAAAGAGCGAAATCAGGAATTCTCCAAGGTCGAGAAGCGCATCGAAACCTTGGAACAGATAAGCGAAGATCTTCGAGCGCAGCAAATGCTTCCCGATGTCTATTCCGACAGCGACAAAATGCGGGAAGTCAGCACAAAACTTCGCGTCGCTGCAGAAGAACTCGAAAATTGTATGGGGCGTTGGGAGGAGTTGGGCGAGCAAATCGAAGAGGTCGAAGCTCGCTACCGAGAGGAAGAGCTGGAGTTACGGGACTAACGCCGCGACTTTCTCGGTGGATTCTACAGGCCGGCTTGAGAAGTACTGTCGAACTGCCTCGCTCGCAGCAAACGGCCCTTTGATGCGCCACGTTGGGGTGTTGCAAACCAACCCTGAAACCGCAATTTTCTCGCCGTCACGGTCTGCAAAACCAACAAACCACGTGAACCCTAGATAGGGGTTGTAGTTGCTCAGTGTGCCCGTTTTCCCGGACACCGCTATGTCTTTAGGAAAGGCGTTTCGCTGGCGGAAGTACTTCCGGGCAGTCCCGATGGTCGTGGTCTGCATCATCATTTCGCTGAGTTTCCGCGCCGTTTCGACCTTCATCACGCGCTTAAACACATGAGGAGCAAACGTGAGCACGGTTTCGCCCGAGGCGTTCTCGAGCTTCTCCACAATTGAGGGCTGCATCATCACACCATCATTGGCCAATGTGGCTCCAATCAGAGCCCCGTGCAATGGGCTCAAGTAGGTGTGGTAGAAGCCAGCCGCTGAACGTGCGCGTTCAAACGGCTCATCCACAAACTCCGCTGTGCTGACCTCGACTGGGAACTCGAAGGGTATTTCGGAATTGTAGCCAAATCGTTCCGCCCAGACCTCGAGATCTTGTTTCTTGAGGTGTCTGTACGTGAGCTTTGCAATGATCGAGTTGATGGACCATGTCAATGCCGCGCCAAGCGTCGCACACTTATGATCTCGTTTGGGATCACCCTTGATATTTTGGGGAGTTAGACCGCTTTTACCACCGTGATAACAGGTGTCTTTTTCAGGATCGATTCCGACGGTCTCCAAAAGGGCCGCAGCGGTAATGATCTTAAAAACCGAGGCACTTGGCGCCAATGATTTCCGCGCCAAATCTTCAACGGCTGGTTTGCCCTGGGTGTGTGACACAAAGGCTTTGACCCTGCCCGTGGTGGGCTCAATCAACACCACACCGGAGTGGGGGACATTATAGTCGTCAAGCATCTTCTCGAGCGACTCCTGAACGTCAGGGTCGACCGTAAACGTCACCTTGGAGCCGTCCTCAAGGGTTTGAACCAGATGGTCTCCCTCACGAACAGCCTTCTTGAGGCTGAGCCCAAGACTGGTCCAGTCTTTGTTACCAACTGGAATCTTAACGGGCTCAAACGCGCGAGCTGCCTGGGCAACGCTGGCAGCTCGGGTTTTGGCGTTGTCGGCCGTCCCGGATTGAATCGCCGCTTGGGATGCTTGGAACTGGGCTTGAGCCACGATTCCAGTAGGCGTTTGGCCAAAAACCGGCAACGAGCCGGCCATTAAAAAGGTCGCGAGAAGGGCACTAGATACTTGAAGACGCATGAGACTCACCGTGTTTGTCCTACATCTGTTGTATTAGGCACGACCTAAGTGTCAAAAAAACAATCCAAACAAGAAAAAAAAATGGCCCCATAAATGGGGCCAGTGGCGGGAGAGGGACTTGAACCCTCGGCCTTAGGGTTATGAATCCTACGCTCTAACCAGCTGAGCTACCCCGCCGCATTGGGACGAGGAAACTAGTCACTAAGTTGATTCTTGTACAGTTAAAAAGTGGATTATTTGTGTTGGACCTTGATGTCGAGTCCACGTAGTCTTTCCACTCCACTTTTAAGAGTTAGAAGATTATGAGCGTCGACGCGCAGAAAATCCGCGACGAGATTCAACGAATGCATGGACAACTCGGAGAGTTGACCTTCTACGAACTATTGGGAGTTGAAACGGATGTCGAATCCGACGCGATTACCGCTAGTTTTCGACAACTTGCCAAGAAATGGCATGTCGATCGTTTCTCACAAATAGAGTTAACTGAAGACGAACGCTCAAAGGTTCAAGCCATCTTTTCGGCCATCAATGAAGCTCATAGGACGCTCACGGATGCCGCCAAACGCGAAGAATATGATTTTGAGGAGTCTGATGCGCCAAATGTCGCTGACATTTTGACCGCCGAGAATTTTTTCCTACGTGGAAAGAATATGTTTAAGACGGGTGGTCATCGTGGTGCCCATGAGCTCTTCAAAGCGGCCCATGAAGCCAATCCTGACGAGGGTGAATATAAAGCTTATTATTTATACACTGAGTACCTTCAAATCTCGAAAGATGAGAATGGGCGAGTGGTAAACAAGGCTCGTACCACGGCCATCTTTAAGGAGTTGGAGGAGATTCAAACCCACGTGAAAGAAAAAGATTGGATGATGACCTTTATGGGAACCATTCAATTGGGATTAAATAACGAGCGTCAGGCCATCTCTTATTTTCGAGAAGCAACCTACCTCAATCCCAACAACCACGACGCCAAACGCCAGATTCGTTTGTTGGAAATGCGCAAAGGTGCATCCAAGAGTGGTGGTTTTTTCTCACGCCTATTTGGTAAGAAATAAGGGTTTGTGGGTGAATTGAGGTGATTTGGGAGCTTCTATCAGCTCCACATTCTCAACCCTCACAACGTCTGATAATGTGTATTATGTAAACTCACCACATAAAAGTGGTTAGAGAACCAACCACTCCCTCATACCAAGAAACAAAAATGGCCTCGAATGAGGCCATTAAGCTTAAACTCACCAAAACTGGTTAGTACCCGGAGTACATTTCCAACCGGTCACCAATCACAACCTCTCGAGCTGAATCGGTGATGACCGCCAATGAATAATTCTTTCGCACATCCAACACCAACACCTGGCCTACTCGTTGCCAAGGAATCTTTTCATCGGACGAATCCAAATCGAGACCCTCAAAACGTTGGTAGATGAACATTCGATTTCCCGTCCGCAATCCATCATCTGCACCCTTGTTGATGAAGATATAATGGTGTTCAGCGAATTGAGAAATGGGCTCAACACTATCGATGATCTTCGCGACCATGTCCCGGTCAGACTGAACTGGTTGAACCGATTTGAGTTGGCGCTCATATGGAATCAGATAATCACCACGTTCAATCTCTTGCCAAGCTTGAACCACTTCAGCGGTATCATGATATTTATCGCTCACTTCGGTGATGCGCAGCGTGCCAATCACAAAATACTTATGGGCCTCGGTATCACCGTCCTCATTCTCAAGTGTGCCCACTTCACGAATGATGGCGAAGACCTCACCCACCTGTGGTTTTGCAGCTTTCTTACCAACCGCGCGGTCTTCTTCATCGATGTCTTCTTTCTCTTCATCGGTATACGCGTCTTCACCAAAACCAACCCAGGCCTTGTCCAACGGCGACAACATCGCAGCGGCTTTGGGTGAGGCGATGATTCGTCCTGAGTATTCAACTCTTTCTTTGGAGACGAATCCAGCCACAGGAAGAGTCATGGAACCGTCGCTCATTTGCGCAACAACCACGGGGTTACCCTTAGAATCCGCCACCGCATTGGGCGACTTCATGTAAATGATATCCCCTGGGTAAATCCAATGAGGGTTGGTGATATGAGCATTAAAGCCCCACATCCGTGGCCACATATAGTTGTCACCATAATAGGCCCCCGAAAGGTCCCACATGGTATCGCCAGAATTCACCACAACGTAATCAGGAGCTGATCTACCATTGCGGACGTTCTGCGCTGAAGCAGGCGTAGTCGCCCCGAGCGAGAATCCGACCGCTACTGCGGCCGCGGTGACGGACCTCAAGACGAGGGACATGCAGGCATCTTTCTTCATTAAATTTCCTCCGGAGTCCGGTTCACATCTCGTTCAATTTCTGAAGGCCGAGTTGGCCGGCGTTTGATGAAGGGTATTGCGACGTTAGCTGCTGCAACGCCTTCTTAGCTTGGTCTGGATTTCCAAGGCGTTCAAACGCCAAAGACATTTTGAGTAAGGAATCCGGCACTTTGTTGCCGTCTGGCTGCTCACTCATCACACGTTTAAAATAGCCGATTGACTCATCAAATCGACCCAACCCGAACTCACACTCACCCAACCAATACAACGCGTTATCGACGTAATCGGCGCGTGGTTTTGAGTCGAGGAATTCACGAAAACCGGTCAAAGCTTCTTGATACTGCCCTGCTCTATAAGCGGCCAACGAGTCTTTGTAGATGCCCAGAGCATCTTTACGAGTGGCCTTCTCAACCTGAGTTGTCGGTTGTTCCAATTCCTGGACCGAAGGCGTTCCATTGGTGGTTGAGAGTCGCTCGGATGTGACGGGTGCTTGCGCCTGACGTTTCTGACCGCCCGTTGTGGTGTTTGACGGCGTTTGTCGTGAGGGCGTTCCTCCAACAAATGCATCGTACTCTTTGTCCGTGATGACCAATTCTGGTTCGGACGTTCGCGCAGTCTGCGTGTGCACTTCTTCACGACGATCGATTTCGCGCGGCTGTTCGATGTATGGATCGGGCTCATAAAGCGGAATCCGCGTCACATTACGACGGGATTGCTGTTGAGGCTGAGCCTGATAATTATTGCCATCGTAATACGATTCGGGAGCAGCCTGCGGTGCTTGAGCGACTTGTTGTTCGAAGGCGCCGCGCATGACGCCACGGCGCTGCAACGCAAGCCGATTGGCCTCAACACGATCTTGAAGCAAGAAGACTTGGTCGTCGAGCTCCTCCATACGCACAGTCAATCGCCCGTTATTGCGCTCCGCTTCTTCAAGCCTTGCTTGAACGGTCGCAAAACGTGCTTCAGTGGCCGCGTTCGCGGCGCTGCTTGCACAACCAGAAAACATGGAAGCAAACAACACACACGCGAGAGGCGCGACCCAAATAATCGTTGGGTTTTGGTTCATCCTATGTGACTCCCGTCGCATGCAACAACGTCTTGGTCGTGATGGTGAATTAGGCGCGATGCTAACACGGGCTTAATGGGTGTCAAGAAACCTTAATCTCGCCGTTGACCTGATTATGTCGTGCGAATGTGCCTGTTCCTTGACCCAAAGTTGGCCCTCGGTATACTCGTTCAAAATGCCGTATACATTAAATGGTGTCGGTGGGTCCGATTTGGACAGCTTATTGGTGTGAGTAGCACCAACTTTTTGAGGAGATATGATGTTAAACACTCGACGCTTTGTCGGGGTCCTTTCGGCCGCCCTATTGGTCACCTCACTCGTGGCTTGCGGTGACGACTCCGTTTCAGGAACAAATAACGACAACGTCCCGGAGGGAGTCGATACTCCCGTGCCTGCGGGCTCTAAGCTTTCACACACAGGTGATTGTGTTGGTCAGCCGAATTGCGCCATTGATGTGACTTTCAACGCGGCCTACCCGCTGAAAGTTAAGCTCGTGGACGGCAATAATAATCCTGTTTTCGGCGCACGAGTGCAGTTCGACCTCACGGTTGGTGAAGCTGTCGGCACGACACTTAACGCAAACTCGACCCAAACCAATGACGAAGGATTCGCAGAGGTCACCATTCGTGGTGCTGCAGTTCAAGGTGTTGCAGAAGTTGTCGTCAGTGCCCCGGCCGACGCAACTGTTAGCCCCATCAAATTTGTTGTGGGCGTCAGTCCGAAGGATTCGGCGAGCTACCGCGTGTCGTTTACGCACGCCGGCAACGCTCAGCTCAAGAACGTTAACACCTTCCTCTACGCGTCTGACGTCACATGCGCACAGATTCGTGAGGATTTGGCGCGAGAACGCGACGCGGACCCTGCGACTAATCCAGTGCTCACGGCGGAATCGACGCAGCTTGGGATTGCCAACATCGATGGCACCCTGCCCCTCGTTGTTTTCCCAGGACTTCCAAACAACCAAGCCTACACCGTTGCGGCTCGTTCAACTTCGCGAGCAAATTCGGAAGTTGAATCCGCATTTGGTTGTCAGGACGGAAATCCACCCATTCAAAACGGCAACAGCGTCGACGTTTTGGTCAATTTGATTGACCACCTGCCTCGCGTTGCGGGTGCCTACGACGTCACCAACACGTTCAGCATCACCGACGCGATCTGTAACCCAGATGGTATGGGTGGTTATGACGGCGTGCTTCCAGGCGGCGTATGCCTCGCCATCGACCTCATCGGCCGTCTTGCCACTGACCCCGCCAGCTTCCTTGTGGGTGAAGGCAATGGCGACACCGGCCTTATCGGGCTGATTGTCGACTTCCTCCCTGATAACGGCCTCCTTGGTGACCTCAAGAATTCGATCACTTCATTCCTGAACAACGGCTTCATCGCCGGTCTGGGTCGTGATGCATTGAACGGTTTCTTCGAAACTTGGATCAACGACAGAGCGCCAGCATGGGTTAAGGGCACCGTCGACATCACCGGCGACATTTATGAATCACTCAAAGAGTTCAAGGTTTCCGGCGTCTTGCGTATCGCTCACGAGCCCGATGCTTCCTTTGACCCGAACACGAATCAGGTCATCGGAATTTTGGCTGCCGACGCCATGGGCGTGAAGCCCGGCAAGCAGGTCTGGGAAGACATCACTGTATTCTGGACCGGCGCATGCGCTCCGAACGCTCCTGCGGCTTGCCGTGAAAGAACCTTCAGCGCTGGCGACCTTGGTGCCACTTCAAGCGTCATCGAAGGCTATTTCACGGGTAGCGTGGTGCCGCTCGACGACGTCGAGAAC
>JBFFMO010000100.1:0-9456 GCA_041554035.1 Allomicrovenator sp.
AGGTTTCGGTATTCTTTGCCGTGTTTGATGAACGGTCCGAATCGTCCGATGCCTGCCTCGATATCGACTTTGTCTTCTGGATGTGGGCCCACAACGCGTGGCAACGAAAGCATCTCGATCGCTTTTTCAAGCCCAAGCGTTTCCGGATCGACGCCTTTGGGAATCGAGGAAGTGCGTGGTTTTGGATTATCGTCGGTGCGTTCACCAAGCTGGATATAGGGCCCGAAGCGGCCCTTCATCAAAAAGATGGGAAGCTTGCTCTCAGGATGTATTCCCAGACTCAGCGGACCTCGTTCGCGCTCTTCGAGGAGTTTTGCAAGCCGCTCCATTGACAGGTCCGCCGGTGGAATCGAGTCAGGCACGTTGACGGTTTTCAGTTCGCCGTCGGTACCGGGAAGTTGTGCATAAGCGCCGTAGCGGCCAACGCGCAGAGTTCCCTCGAAATCTTCGAGTTCCACAACTCGAACCGAATCAGGCTCGATGGTTTTGTCGCCGATCTCGACCTTGTCCCGAAACGCGCCTTCCTTGCGGTAGAACTCGTGCAGATAGTTGACCTTGGTCCCGTTGCCGGAGGCAATCGCGTCCAAATCGTCTTCCATTCGGGCGGTGAACTTCAGGTCTACGAGGTCGTGGAAGTACTTTTCCAAGAATCCACAGACCGCGAACGCCATGTAGGTCGGAATCAGCGTTTTGCCTTCGCGTTTAGCGAATCGACCGTCCGAGATTTTGCCCAGAATGGTGGCGTACGTACTTGGGCGACCGATGCCTTCTTCTTCGAGTTTCTGAACCAACGAAGCTTCCGTAAAACGTGAAGGAGGCTTGGTTTCGTGGTCAAGTGCGTCGGCACCGGTGCACGGAACTTTTTCGCCCTCTTTCATCGTCGGCAGGATGACTTCTTTGTCCTCAAGGCTTGCCTCAGGATCGTCAGAACCTTCGACGTAGGCCCGAATGAATCCGGGGAAGTCGATGCGGTTGCCATTGGCGCGCAACGTGAGTTGTTTGCCGGCAACTTCAGCACCGAGTTCGACACGAATCGAAGTCTTCTGGGCGTCATTCATCTGACAAGCAACGGTTCGCTTCCAGATCAAGTCGTAGAGTGCTTTCTCTTTGCCACGAAGCCCGGATTTGTCGGGATGGGTGAACGAGTCACCTGTGGGGCGGATGGCCTCATGAGCTTCCTGGGCGCCCTTTGATTTGCCAGCGTAAATACGAGGTTTTGCGGGCAAATAGGCGTCTCCGTACAACGATTGAATCGCCGCACGCGCGCCGTCCACTGCTTGTTGCGATAGATTGGTGCTGTCGGTTCGCATGTAGGTGATGAAACCGTTTTCGTAGAGGCCCTGCGCAATCGACATCGCGTCACGCGCAGACAGGTTCAGCTTTCTTGATGCTTCCTGCTGCAGTGTCGACGTGGTGAATGGAGGTTTAGGGCTGTTCTTGTACTGACGCTCGGTGATCGAGTCGACATTGAGCTTGGCATCCGTAAGGCCCTTGGCCAGAAGCTTCGCATCGGCTTCGCTGAGCAAGAGTACGTCTTTACCCTGAGTCACTTTGCCGGTGGACTCATCGAAGTCCTTTCCGGTCGCAACTCGCTTGCCGTTGACCTCAAAAAGGTCCGCAGTGAACTTGCTCTTGCTCTTTTCCATATGGGCTTTGATGTCCCAATAGTTCGCTTTGCGGAATCTACGTCGTTCCCGTTCGCGCTCAACCAACAACCAGACTGCTGGCGACTGCACGCGGCCTGCAGACAGCCCGTATTTGATCTTCTTTGCCACCAACAACGAGAGGGGATAACCCACCAATCGGTCAAGGATTCGTCGAGTTTCCTGCGCTTCCACAAGGCACGTGTCGAGTTCACGCGTGTTTTGGAGGGCTTCGTTGATCGCAGTTTTCGTGATCTCGTTGAAAACCATGCGTTTGACGGGGACTTTGGGCTTAAGCGCCTCGAGCAAGTGCCACGAGATGGCTTCACCCTCACGATCCTCGTCTGTTGCGAGCAAGAGTTCGTCGCAACCGGCGAGTTCTTTGCGCAATTCTGTCAGAGACTTTTTCGAACGAGGGTCTTTGACGACGTAAACCGCCTCAAAATCCTTGTCGATATTCACCCCAAGACTGGCCCAGGCTTCCTTCTTGTATTTTTCTGGCATCTGCCCGGCATTATCCGGGAGATCTCTGACATGACCCATGGAGGCACGTACCTTATAGCCCTTGGGCAGGTACTTCTCGATGGTCTTAGCCTTTGCGGGAGACTCGACGATCACAAGCTTCGACATTCTGACAACCTTAGTTAAAACGCGACTCGATGGCTTCGCGAATGCCGAAAGCAATAGGGGCAAGTTTTGCCTTTGTCTACCCCCTTAGATCAAAAGCCGTCCAGCTACTCGGACTTTGGGTTCTTAATGGAGTCCATGGGGTTTTGCCCACTTTTGACCATTTTGTAGAATAATTTCATCTGCGCTTCGAGCTGGTCTTCCGGGATGTTGTCGAGGTCGACGTTGTCCAGCATATTCGGGTCAATGCCGGTTTTTTTGAGCATCCCGTCAGGCATGGTTTTTAAGAGCGATGGGGCGTTTTTCATCGCCATTCTCATGATGGGGCGAAACGCTGGTTTGATGTTTCCTTCGGCATCAAAAACTTGATCCAACATCGCTGCGGGATTAAGGCCACCAAGACCCGGGATGCCCATTCCAGGCATTCCCGCAAAAGGACTCCCGGTCGGGTCCTCGGCAGGTTTTGAAGCGACTTCGGGTTTCGATTTCATGAGCGCAGCGGCATCAAGATGTCCTGCAAGTGGACCAAAAATGAAGTCCATCATCTCGAGCGGCTCCGATTTCGCGCGTGAATAATCTGTGTCGGCGGCCTCGTCCTCGCCTTTGAGTCGAAACGCATTGGCGCGTGCCAGATAGGCGTCCGGGAGACTTGGGTCGAGATTTACGGCGCGTTCAGCCGCCTTGAGCGCGAGCCCAGGATTACCTTCTGCCATCTGGACTTGCGATAATTGAACGAACGCAAAAGCCTCGTCGCCGTGGGCGTTGGAGGCTCGCATCGCGTCTTCTCGTGCGCCCTTCATGTCGCCTTCGGTCAAGCGTAGAACACTGCGTAAAAGCAACGACTCCAACGATGCGTCGTCTCCTCTGGTGGCCACGTTCAGTGCCTGTAGCGCAGCTTTGACGTCACCGCCGACCACAAGGAGTGCGGCGTGAGTGTGGGCGTAGTCGGCGTCCGTTGGGTCGAGCTGCCTTGCTTTCTGGATATCGCGCAACGCGCTTTCCAGAGCTCCTAGATGAATGTCGACTTCCGCACGACTGGCGTAAGCGCTCGAATCGTCGGGTTGCAGTTGAATCGATTTCGACACATCGCCGCGGGCCAAATCCCATTCTTCGAGCTGCATATGAACCAATGCACGCCCTTCGTAGCTTGTGGCGCGATCCGCATCGAGCTCAACGGCGAGGTCAAACTGCTGAAGCGCGACCTCGTATTGCTCGGACTGGTACATCGCCCAACCTGCGATCGAATGCACGCGCGCATCATACCAACCTAGATTCATTGCCTTTTGCGCGTCCTTCCATGCCTGGCTTTCGTCATCAAGCTCAAGGTTGAATTCCGCGCGACGTGCGAGTAAAGCACCCCGCAGAAGTCGGTAGTCATCGAGATCGCCTATCGACGTCAGAATCAGGTCGAGTCTCTCGATGGCTTGGTAATACAGCTCCGACTCCAAGAACGTTTTGAGTTCTCGGTCGATGGCTTCGAGTTGGTCTGCCTGATCTTTTTTCAACATGTGGGTCTCCGGGTTCCATCAACTTATGGAACATGGGCGCAAGGTTTGCGAATGCAAATTTGCACCATAGACGGTGCGAATTGCATTCAGGACTGCAAACGTATGAAACGGACTCACGTTATACATGTTCACGTTAATGAGGGGACGAGCCCTTCGAAATATTGGAAAGGATGAGTGATGAAAGAACTACTGGCGCAATGGGGACTCGGAGAGGCCTCTCTCAATTTGGCCCTTCAATTCGGCCTGAAAGCGATTGGGGCGATAGCCGTCCTATGGATCGGCTTCCTGGTCGCGTCGCGATTCCAGTCATTTTTGGAAAAACGGCTTGTGTCGAGAATGGATCCCAGCATCGCAAAGTTCCTGGCGAACGCACTGCGCTGGATGATCGTTTTGTTGGCTATTTTGAGCTGCTTGAGCCTTTTTGGGGTTGATACCACCGGTTTTGCGGCGGTGTTGGGCGGCGCGAGTATCGCCATTGGTTTGGCGTTTCAAGGAAGTCTGTCGAATGTGGCAGCTGGAATCATGCTGCTCATTTTCCGACCCTTTAAGGTCGGTGACGTCATCACGGTCGCTGGGCAAACGGGCGCAGTTCAAGAAATTTCGCTCTTTGTCACAACGCTCGACACGCCGGACCGTCGTCGCATCATTATCCCCAACGGACAGGTCTTTGGCTCGGTGATTGAAAATGTCACGCATAACCCTCTTCGCCGCGTCGACGTTTCGGTGGGCGTTGATTATTCGGCCAAAATCGATGACGCGCGAAAGGTCCTTTTGGATGCCGCGTTAACGATCAAAGACATTGACGGGGAACCTCAAATCTATTTGGTGCAACTCGGTGGCTCATCGGTCGATTTTTCGGTTCGGGTTGTCGTCGAAACTGCTCGCTACTGGGACGTCAAAGATGAACTGACTCGGGCCTGCAAAATGGCACTCGACGAAGCTCAGATTTCCATTCCATACCCACATATGACTGTTATTCAGCGTTCGAACTAATCAGGAGACTCTATGAATCGCAAACTTATCATGATGGCGTGTGTCGCCGGTTCGCTTTGGACCACGTCGGCCGCTGCCCAGGTCGTGTCCGATGATGTGACTGAGATTGTTCCAGACGGTGACATCAAGTCGCTCGACGACGAGTCGCGCAAGGGTTTCGATGGCATGTTGTCCATCGGTGCCAACCTCAACCTTGCCTCGAACAGCAATGTTGTGGGTCAGGACGATGGTTTTTCGACCCTTTTTGGTCTGAGTCTGGTGGGTGGTTTGGACTACCTCTACAAACGCCATGAAGTGCGTAACACGCTCAAGATCTCGGAGAGCTGGGCGCGTACGCCTGTTCTTGATGAATTCGTCAAGAACACCGACGTGCTCGAGTTCGAGTCGCTCTACAACTACTTCTTGTTGGATTGGGCTGGTCTTTTTGGCCGCCTCGCCATGACCTCGTCGATCTTTAAGTCCGAAGCCATCACGGCCAACGCGACGGACTATTCGATTGCGCGCAATGACGGGACGACCGATTTGCAGACCACCAATCGGCTTGAGCTTGCCGGTGCGTTTTCGCCGTTCACGCTCAACGAATCGCTCGGTGCGTTCGTGGAACCTTTTAATTCAAAGCCGTTGAAGCTTTCAATTCGCCTCGGTTTTGGTGCTCGTGAGACGTTCGCTGACGGTGTTCTTGCTTCCCAAGACGATGACGCGACGCCGGACGTGGTCGAACTTACGGAACTTTCGAATGTGTACCAGGCTGGTGCGGAAGGTTTTGCGGGTGTGAATGGTACGGTCCTCGAGAAAATCACGTATGAAGTTGGTGGGTCGATCTTGATTCCATTCCTCAACAACGATGATACCGACCGCACAGCGATGGACCTCGCCCGATACGGCGTGGTTGCGCAGGTTGGAACGTCGATTTTCGATTGGATGAGCCTGAACTACCAATTCCGCGCCTTGAAAGATCCACAACTCTTGGACGAGTGGCAGGTTCAAAACGCGTTGCTTTTGACTTTCAACTACACGTTTGTTGAACGTGATGCAGGCGTCGCTGGACCCAGTGTCGAGGACCAGCTTGCCGCTGCGCAGCGCGCACTTGCCGAAGCCGAAGCTCGTTGTGAAGAGATCAAGGACGACGCTGAGGACGCCATCGAAGATGCGGAGGAAGCCAAGGAAGAGCAAGACGCCCTTCGCGTTGAAGAAGCTGCTTCTCAGGCTGCGGCCGCTGAGGCTGAAGCCAAGGCAAAAGCCGACCAGCTGAAGAAGCTCGAAGACACCACTGGCATTGAAGCCAAGCCAGTCGAAGCTCCGACGACTCCTGAATAAGGCGTTGATGTACGGATAGAATAAAGCCCCGAGGTCTTCGGGGCTTTTTTTTTGTCTAGCGCAGTCGCTCAAGAATCAGCGGGACGTTTTTGACCTCACCGTTTCCGATATGGATCGATGAGCGAAGGCGTCGGATGCATGCGTCGACGTCTGAAGCAGGGTTGGAGTGAATCTCCAAAATCAGGTCTCCCGGTTCTACGCGGTCGCCTCGTTTCTTGTGGAAAACAAGTCCCACGGCATGGTCGACGTCGTCTTCTTTGGTCTTTCGCCCGGCGCCCAACTCCATGGCGGCGATGCCCACATCGGTGGCGTCCATATGGGTGATCACGCCCGAGGTCTGGGCTAGAAACGGTTCGACTTTGGCAGCCTTGGGCAGCAAGGAAGGGTCGTCCAGAACGTCGGCGTTGCCACCTTGGCGAATAATGATCGACCGGAAGACCTCCAGAGCCGTTCCATCGTTGAGGTACCCGCGCAAGGTCTCCCGGTCAGCCGGCATCCCTGCAACGTCCAGCATTTCAGCGACCAGTTCGATGGTCAGCGTCGTGAGGTCTTCCGGTCCTTTGCCTTTCAAAGTCTCGATCGACTCGATCACTTCAAGCGAATTGCCCACGGCGAGTCCCAGGGGTTGGTCCATATCGGTGATCAGCGCGCGTACTGGCCGGTTCATTGCCGCGCCGATGCCAATCATGGTGGTCGCCAATTCGCGGGCGCTCTCGATGTCCTTCATGAAGGCACCGCTTCCGACTTTCACGTCCAACACCAGTGAATCGAGCCCCTCAGCCAACTTCTTGGACATGATCGAGCTCGCGATCAGCGGAATGCACTCGACCGTTCCAGTGACGTCGCGCAACGCATAAATCTTTTTATCCGCAGGCGCGATTTCGCCGGTTTGGCCGATCAGACACGAGCCGATATTTTCGACCATCTCCCGGAAGACCTCAACGGTTTGATTTACGTTGAATCCAGGGATGCTTTCGAGCTTGTCCAAGGTGCCACCTGTGTGGCCCAGACCGCGCCCTGAAATCATCGGAACTTTTAGCCCGGCTGCAACTGCGAGCGGAGCCAAGATCAAGGACACCTTATCACCCACTCCACCGGTGGAGTGTTTATCGACCTTCGCTCCCGGGATATCACTGAGATCCAGCACTTCGCCCGATCTCAACATCGCGTCGGCCCATGCGCCAAGTTCGGCGGAAGTCATCGACCGGAAGAAGACAGCCATCAGGAACGCTGCCATCTGGTAATCAGGGATATCACCAGAAGTGTAGCCGTCTATCAGGAAGGTGAGTTCGTCGGCGTTCAGCTCTTTGCCTTCACGCTTTTTCAAAATCAGATCAACAACTCGCATTTTAAGCTCCCGAGGGTGTAGGCGCGCACCATAACATGCGAGCCAGATGGGTCGAAACTGTGCTTGAACCTAAGTTCAAACCCCAACTTTCAATTTTTTTTGAAATTTCTATACTCAGAGCCTAGTTTTCAAGGTTGAAAACGGGTATTCAGCCCCGCGGCACGGTCACAAACGAGTGCGAAATGCAGGAACTAACACAGAAAGTCCGTTCTGAGGGCAACCCTTTAGGGGAGCATCAGATCGTTGATGTGGATGCGATGAACGCTATCGGACAGGCCATGTCTGATGTCGAGGCTCGCTTGATGGCGGTTGCGCATGCGTCGGGACCGGCTTCCGATGCGATTGCACATCTGGTTGCCTCCGGCGGAAAGCGGATTCGACCTCGATTGACGCTCCTGATCGCCGGAACGTGCGAGGGCTTCGATGGGAACTTCCCGGTCGAACTCGCGGTGGCGAGTGAGCTGATTCATTCGGCGAGCCTGCTTCATGATGACGTGATTGATGAGGGCGTTCAGCGACGAGGCATTCCGACCTCACGCATGGTGTATTCGAACACCGTCAGCGTGCTGGCCGGCGATCATTGTTTGTCGTCTGCTGTCGAGATGATTCGATCGGTCGACACCGGGGATGCTCTGGCGGAGAGCCTGCGCTCGGTGCAGGATTTGGTGCATGGCGAGTTGCTGCAGCTTCAAACGCGCGGGAAACTTCAGGTCGACGAGGACCTCTACCGCAAGATCTGTTTGTTGAAGACCGCCAGTCTTTTTGTCTGGGCGGCACGCGCTGGTGCACGTTCGGCGGGCGCAAATCCCCTCCAGCTTGAGGCCGTGGGTAACTTGGCAACAAACCTCGGGCTCGCCTTTCAGATGCGCGACGATCTTCTGGATATTTCGGGTGACGAGCGCTTTGGAAAGCGCCTGCTTGATGACCTTCGTGAAGGCCGCATGACACTGCCGGTGATCTTGGCGGTTCGTAAAAATCCCGAACTCGGAAAACATCTGGAACGGATGTTCAATTCATCGGAAGAACTTTCCACGGACGAGTTGAACGGGTTTCGAGCACGGATCGAAGAGACCGGCGCGATCGAAGTCGTCGCCGAGCAGGTTTGGTCGCTCACACGAGAAGCGTTGAATGACCTGCATACGCTGCATCAGACCCCATATCGGGACCTGATCGAATCACAAATCGACATGCTCGGGATGCGTTCGGTCTGAGTTCAAAATGGGGAGGTTTCGGAAACGCCCACAATCTTTGAGGCGTTGACCACGATGCTCGGGTGTTGTTCTTCAACAAAAAAGCCATCTCTCAACGATCCCAAATACAACGTGCATCTGCGCAACAAGATGAAGCCGCTCTGACGGACCAAGAAATCCGAGATGCGAACGCCCTTGCGGATCATCATACGACCTTCGACATAACCTTGATCGAAGAGCATGAAAACATGATGGGGAACCAGTTCTTCGATGCCTTCGATGATGAGATCTCGTTCATTTGAAGGCGGTACGATGAGGGTCACCGATGCTCGCTGAACGGCAAAAAACTCGATCAGTTGTTCACGTCCAATGAATGAAACGTCGGTCAACCGGAAGAACTCGTTGGTCACGTTTAGCTGTTCCACGAATTTGGCACTTCGTAAGACGTGAAAGGTCCCCTTCAACCATCCTGCGGTCGTTAGAACTTGGCTCGTGATTTTTCGTTGATCGGGTTGGTAGGCCATTATGCACTCCGCAAGCGTGGAGCGTCAGACTACCCGAGGATGGCGTGGGGACAATAAATCGGCGTCATTGACCCGCTAATTTTTCGGCACGGATCAGGCGCAACGATTCGGCATTGGCTTGTTCTGCCCCGTTGATCTTGTACGCCAAGATCGAACTGGCGATCAGACCGAGCGAGATCGTTATGGCCGCCACAATCTTGACGTTACGTATGTACTCAGGATCGTTGGTGTCCTGTTTTTTCCATGAATTGTTCAAACCAACTCCTGCATCGCTAGTCCTACGGTATACAATCCACCAAAGATAAT
>JBFFMO010000101.1:0-9403 GCA_041554035.1 Allomicrovenator sp.
GCCTAGTTGATCGTCGTATTTGTGCGTTCCTTCCATCGTCGTCTCCTGTCTACTCGAGTACGTACACTCGCCGACCATGCCCGTCGGCATCCTCTACGTCACCATTTTCATTGATCGATATGATCCCCTCTGGCTGCCCGCACCCGAGAGAGGCCTCTACCTGCTCATCTGTCGCGATACCGATGTAGTCGTTTGTGTTGGCGTCGTAGAGGTCATAGATTGTATCCGTGTTCCGTGCCATCGTTTTTTCTCCTTTTGTTGCCCAGACTCTGCCGATTTCAAACTCTGACGATTTCGTCTCAGATCTATCTGGGATTGAGTGTCGAGATCGAAAAATGCTCGCAAATAACCTCGCGCGTGGCGCAGTTGTAGCAGCGGAACTTGCAGTAATCCCCGCTCAGCACCTCCCATTTGGAGCATTTGAGTTGCTTGTTAACCTCATCCCAAAATTCATTTTCTGTCGTACAGCAATCCGCTATCTCGTAGGCGACGCGCTTGCTGTCCGCATCTACGTGCCCGCAGTATGATAGATTTATTTTCTCCGCCGCCGAATCTTCACCAAAGATGCCGTCCACGTATTGATCTTTTGCGTCTGCCATCGTCGTCTCCTTTTAGTTGCCCAGACCCCCGAGGGGGTTTCGCTCGAATTTCACGAGCTCATCAGTGGGCTAATACGCCATCTGACTGGCGTGGTATTTTGCGTCCGCGATTGTCTCAGCGTACATGCATGACCCAATTGGGTTGCCATACTCATCGCGCTCGACGATTGTGTAGGAGTTTCGAGCCATTTCGTACGAAAAATGCAGCCCATCATCGATCTCATCGATTTCGATTGTCGTGTTGCGGTCAGTCTCGATTGTCTTGATTGTGCGTGTCATCGTTGTCTCCTGTTGTTGTGTTGCTGTCCATATTTTTAGTGTGCCCTACTTCCGCATGCAGTACAACAAAAAAAGCACAACGCTGAAATAAAAAGTACGTCTTGATGCGTTACAATGATCGTACGAAAAAGTTGCACTACGTACGTAATCGTGATAGGCAAATCGGATGAAAAATTCGCATTTAATAAAGAGAGCGAGGCTCAAGCTCGGGCTCAGCCGCGAGGCTCTCGCTCGAAAGTGTGGGCTGAGCATGCAGACTATCTATCAGCTAGAGACAGGCAAAGATGGTCGCATGCCTGGACTAGCGACGATACACAAGCTTTGCAAGGGGCTTGGTGTTGATGGTATCGATGTAGCGAAATTCGTTTGAGTGTAATTGCCACGCAAATGCCAAACGCAAAATACAAAGTTATCCTCGCAGACCCACCTTGGAGCTACCGCGACAAATGCCACAGCGGCAAACGCGGAGCCTCATACAAATACACATGCATGAGAAAGCAAGAGCTCCACGCTATGCGCGACAGTATATTGAGTGTAGCGGATGATGATTGCTTTTTATTTGTTTGGGCGCCGACGACGCACACGATCGAGGCGCGCAATCTAATCACAGCTTGGGGTTTTCGTCCGCGTGCAGCTCGAGCGTGGACGTGGATCAAGACGACGAGCAAAGGTGGCCTTGCGTGGGGCATGGGTACACTCACGCGATCGAATCCCGAAGATGTTTGGTGCGGGGTGCGCGGAAAGCCAAAGCGCGCGAGCGCCTCGGTGCACTCTGTGATCATGGCTCCACGCCGCGAGCACTCACGCAAGCCGGACGAGATCTATGCGCGCATTGAGCAGCTTTGCGGCCCTGGGCCGAAGCTCGAGCTATTCGCACGGCAGCGATGGCTTGGGTGGGATCAATGGGGAGATGAGTGCGATCGATTTGCGCTTGACACGATCACAAAATAGGTGTAGAAACACCGCATGCTACCGGGATCACACCACACGTAGATTGCTCGAGCCGGCGAGAGGCTCTCTCGTCTCGGTGGCATTGCGCCCTCGCCGGCTCGAGCTCATAGTCCGCATACCGACAGGGCGAGCCCCGCAGTGTCGGGTGCAATCGCTTGCTGCGCTCGATGCTGTGGGACACACTCGAGGTGCCATGGATACATACTGCAAGCTGTACTCATCGATCATCACGAGCACGATATGGTGCGAGGATCACGCTACACGAATCGTGTGGATCTCAATGCTAGCGTTAAAAGATCGAGATGGATTTGTGGCGGGATCGGTGCCTGGATTTGCAGCGGTAGCGCGAGTATCGATCGAAGAGATGCGCGCTGCTGTCGCAAAGCTGTCATCGCCCGACCCCGACAGCAATTGCCAAGATTTTGAGGGGCGTAGAATCGAGCGAGTAGATGGTGGCTGGCTGATACTCAACCATGAAAAATACCGCGATAAGCCAGATGCAGAGAGGCGCAAAGAGCAGATGCGCGAGGCATCGCGGCGCTATCGTGAGAGAGCATCATCAAAAAAAATAATGACGGATGATGACGCAGTGATGACGGATGATGATTTTGATGATAATCATCAGGCATCATCACATACAGATACAGATACAAAGACAGATACAGATCTAACTACAACACCAACACCACTGTCGGCTTGCGCCGACTCGCGGCCGCAAAAACGCGATGACATACTCGCTGTATTTGCGCATTACCGGCAGCGCCACCCGCGATCGCATCCGAGTCCAGCGAGCAAGAGCCGAGAGTGGCGAGCGATCAAGGCGAGACTCGATGAGGGGCACAGCGTAGAGCAGCTATGCGAAGCGATCGATGGGATGCACCGTACTCCGCACAATCTCGGCGACAATGAGCGTGGGCAAAAATATCTCGCGCTCGAGCTCTGCATGCGCTCGGCGAGTCAGGTGCAGCGATTCGCGGAGGCCCCGGCTCAAGCCCGCCGCGAGACCCACGATGAGCGAGTGATGCGAGAGCTAGCCGAGCATAATGCTCGGTGCGATGCCGAGCGGTGCGATATCTACGACTCGGCTCTAGGGCATGAGCCGTACCTCATCGCTGGGCAGCGCGACACGAGCTGAGCATGGGATACCTTGCCTCGGCCACAGGGAGCCCACGGAATACCGGGTTTGCCAAGGCCTAAACCATCGCCAGCAAGCTGAATCGGAGATAAGCTATTGAAATCATTGAGTTTTACCGAGCCTCTAGGATTGGATATGAAGCGATTTGGGGCATGTGGTAGGCCTAAGGCCTTGGGTGGGTCGCAGAAAAGCCTCACAGGGCATCGTCGAAGGCTGTATTTTCGGCATAGCTGTAGGAGAGTGTAGGTATGTGTAAGCAAATCAAAGTTACAAGACAGCAAGCAATCGATGCGAATTGCAAAGAATGCGTTGGTGGGATCGGCAATCACGGGTGCGGCACATGGCGAGAGCAGGTGCAAAAATGCACTGGGTTTGACTGCCCACTGTATCCGTACCGTCCAACACCCCACGGAGAGCATGGCAAACGGGGCTCTACAGCCATTCGGAGCGCAAAATACGCTCGCTCAGACCCGAGGGATACATCCGACTAGGGTGTATGCCCGTACGGGCCTTAAATATCGCGTATCTGCACATACGGGCGGTTGGCTGTTTTTACCCTACATGTGTGTAGTCTGGTTACATTGTCCTACCTATTGGAGGCCAGCGGGAACGTCACTCGAACCAAGCGCTCGCAAATTTTTTGCTTGCATCCGCGATCATATCGGGCTACGAAAGTGTAAAGCGAGGTATCGATGCCACAAAGCGACAACGGCAAAATCCCGCAGTGGTTCACGGCCCAAATCCTAGGCCTCGGACATATCTACCGGCAGAAAACGATCGAGCCACCCATGATCGCAGCATGGTGGGCGCACATCAGAGATATCGAGCCTGAGCACATCGCTACAGGAATTGCGGCGGCCGTGCGAGAGTCGCCGATGTACATGCCGACGGCCGAGCAGGTGCGCACCAAGGCTATCGAGTCTCGCAAGCATGTGAGCGATCTACGAGCGAGAGAGCGGGCTGAGCGAGAGCACGAGAACGTACGCACGCATATGCTCGAAGAGCACATACGCGAGACAGATTCTGGCCGAGCGCTCGCAGAAAAATGGCGCAAGCAGTCGGAAGATCGAGGGCTGTGCCACAACGGCCGAGTGCCTACCGATATGGCTAGAGAGCGCCTCGCCGACATCCAATCCATGCTCGACGGGCATGTGCCGTGATGCGCCTGTGGATATTGAGTAGACTGGACACTGTGCCGCAGTACGACGTGACGAACGCGGTCGTAGTCCGTGCTCACAGTGAGGCGCGAGCTCGTGAGCTAGCCGCTCGTGTGGCTGGTGATGAGGGCGCGCAAGTATGGATACACGAGGATGAGTCATCGTGCGGTGAGCTCACGGCTGACGGCGTAGAGGCTATCATCATCCGCGATTTCGCGGCTGGGTAATCGATGAAAAAATCCTATGCCTACGAGCGCGATGTGGTGCATATCGTCGAGCGAGCGACAAAAGGCGCGAAGCCACAACACAAGCACGTGGGTTTCTGCATGCACATCTTCGATGCTCGCCGAGTCGTGGATGAACGCCCGGATGAAAGCGTGATATGCTGCGCTTGTTTGGCAATGGAAAAATCAAGAGCGGATGCGCGTGCATGGTATAACGAGGGGTTTCAGGAAGGAGATGAGCGATGAGAGAAGGGATTAGAGTCGCTGACATTGAAAATTTAAGTGAAGGGATGATGGTGTATTTTGGCACGGCTCCATTGTTGCTCAGACTGTACAATCGCGTATGTGAGCGACTACACATCAAGTCTCATGTCACTATTTTCAAAATCGAAAAGATCGACCGCGAGGCTGGTGTGATATGGTCGCGAAAGCAATCGTAGCAACCGAAGCCCACGAGATGCAAATCCTGGCTCAGTGGCTAGACCTGCACAATCTCGTATGGTGTCACGTGCCAAGGCGTGAAGGCTGCGGCGTGCCCGATGTATTGATCTTCAATCAGTCGCCATATGGATTCATCAAAAAAAAATCAATCGAGTGCACAGCAGCACAACACGTGACAAGCGTCACATTCGAGTGCACAGCAGCACAACACGCGAAAAGCGTCACATTTATCCTACGCGAGCCGATACGCTTCGGCGTGCGGGCAGTCGGTGTTGCCATCGATCTCAAGCGCAAGGGTGGAAAAACCACAAAGGCGCAAGATGAGTGGCTACACGCGCTCGCAAATTGCGGGTGGTACACTTCCGTGTGTCACGGAGCCGATGAAGCGATCGAGCTCTTGATGAGTCTCGGGTATGGGAGATGAGCGATGACAGAAAGCAAAACAGAATACCAAAAAATCGAAAACATTTTTGTGCGCGACGAGGAATCAAAAAAATTAGTTGTTGGACACTTTCGCGACCCTGTCGTTAAAAAGATGTTCGACTGTGACTTCCCGATGGAAGTCACAGAAAAAATCGACGGCATGAACATCCGCATCATGTGGGAGGATGGTGCTTTGTCGTTTGCAGGACGTACAGACAAGGCGACCATACCTGAACCTCTGCATCAATACTTACTAAATACGTTCGACGTTGAGACTATGTCGCGCGAGTTTGGTGATAAGAATGTCACGCTGTATGGTGAGGGATTCGGCCACAAGATACAAGAGCCGTTTGGAAGCCACTATCTTCAAGATTTGCAACGCATAGCTTTGTTCGACGTGCGCGTTGGGCACGTATGGTTGCTTCGTGGTGATGTGGTTGAGATAGCGAGAAAGTTCCACACGCTTGTTGTGCCAGAGGCCACAGGATGCTTGTATCTTCGAGAAGCGATCAAATACGTTACGAGCGGTTTTAAGTCGGACATAGCAAGAGACGAGTATGCGGAGGGTGTTGTGTGTAAACCGTGTTGTGGCGTTCTGGATAGGCTGGGACGGCGTATAGCTATCAAAATCAAGCGCAGGGATTTTGTCGACCTGGAAGAGCAAGTGCGCTGGTTCCTCGCTTAACGCAGTTTGGTGATTGCTATGTGTGATCTACTCAAACGAATCCTCAACTGGATCTTCCCGCCACCACGACTCCACATCCGAAAGGATGTCCCGTGGCCGCATGATGATATCAGGCGTGCTATCGAGCTGTGCCTCGCACCATTCGAGTGGCCAGCCATCGAGAAGCACGGAATCATCATCACGATGTCACCGAAGCCGCTCGGGCACCAAGACGTCGGCGGAGCAACGGACGGATGGGTGATTGCACTCGACTCAGACACGGCTTCCATCCCGTTGAGCAAGACTGCGCTCGCCCATGAGCTAGAACATGTGAGGCGCCTCATGCTTGGGAACGAGGAATGGATGGAGCACTGGCCATCTTTTGTGTCAAGAGTAAGTATGATGAATGCGGCACTGAAAGAAGGTGGTCTGTGAGTGATGAACCCAAGACGAAGCCGTGAGGTGAGCCCGTGATCGCAACCAACCCAAAAGCAATCTGTGAAGTATCCAACCTATCACGAATCGAGACTCTCTACGTCGAGCTATGGTGGTCGACGAGGCGAAATGCGTGGAAAAGAATCGTTGCGTGTCCTGTGCTGCTCTTCTTGGGTTTGCTGGTGAAAATCTCGAGAACCATGGATACAACATGGGAGTAACAAAAAACACACACAGCTTTCCGTGGGAAAAACGATGAGTGAAAAAACGTATGCATGGGCAATTGCGAGAGCAGGTATTGACACATCTTGGCATCTGATCGAGCTTGGTCCGAGTGACACAATGGGAAACAGTTTTCTCCCTGTATGCTTCGATACCAAAGATCCGTACAGAGAGTTTTGCACAGATGATTTTTTTATCTTAAACCCGGACGAAGAAAAGCTCGTCGGTGGTAGATATCCAGGAACGCACGCGGTTTGCTCGGCATGTATGGCTCATGCGTTATCTGTTGCTCTTGTCGTGCGAAAGCCACTTCTCCTAAGCGACACTCTATGCAAACTTCTTGACGCCTCGCTCGTCGACGAGCCGCTCAGAGAAGAGGCAGAGATATTCAATATCAATACAGCAAACGCCAAAGCAATGATATATACTGGCGCCATGATTATTGATGGCTTGCAAACGCAGGTCAAGAACCTCGAAGAACGACTCAACAAAATCGATCATCAAGAAGATCGATCATCAAGAAGACGGCGGAGACGATGAGTGACGTCATATTCCGAAGCGCAGTCGAAAGCGATGTTCCGTTCATCTTCTCGGCGTGGCTCAAGTCATATGCAGGGTACCGCGACGTGCATGTGTCTCTCGAAGACTACTACGCGGGACATCACGACATCATCGCCAGATTGCTCAGGCATGCCACTGTGCGCATTGCATCGCCAGCAGAGGCCAAGGATATTGTCGTTGGGTTCTGTTGCTTCGAGCCAAAAATCATCCACTACATCTACGTCAAAAACATCTACCGCGCGAAATACTTCCCCGATGAGAAGGTTGCACTCAATCTTCTACGCGAGTGTATTGATACGACGAAAGACTTTTCCATGAGTCACGCGACAAAAGCCATGGACAAATTTATGCGCAACAACAACCTCCTTGCGAAGTACGACCCATATCCGGCATACTTGGCGGGGTACGTAGATCCCAACAGCAACAAGAGGGCATAGCATGGACGTCAAAATCAAAAACGTGACCTTCCAGAACAGACAACACCGTATTGCAGGGCTGCACATCGGTCCGATGCTTCATGCAGGCGAAAAAGTTGCAATGACGCTCAACGGCCCGTTCGTGTCGTGCGTTTTCGCGAATGATCCTGGACACACGCACCTTGTACCGATTTCTGGGGTCTCTGACATCTGTATCGAGACAGACAAGGAGTCCAAGAAAAAATGAGCCGATTCACGGCACGCATGAAGCATTTCTGCCACGAGTACATGCTAGACAATGATGCTCGTCAGGCGGCCATACGCGTTGGATACAAGCCTAAGAGTGCTTCGTGTCGTGCTTACGACCTCATGCAAAAGCCTGAAGTTCAAGCGGAGATAGCGAAGCTTCGAAGCGAGCAGAAAAAGCGCCTCGAGATCGACTCAGACGAAGTCCTTGGCGAGCTACTGAAAATATCGATGTCGAATGCCGCAGACCTGTTTGATAAGCGCGGCGAAATGAAGTCGCTCGATAGTATCCCGCGCGAGGTCATGGCGTGTGTGAAGTCGATCAAGAAACGGATCGACAAGGACACAGGGATACCGTTCTTCGAAGTATCGTTCTGGGACAAGACGAAGACGCTTGAGACGCTTTGTAGGCATCTCGGCCTATTGCAGGACAACACGAATGTCCGATTCCCTGACGGGATACCGGACGAGTTGAAGGTGATGTCAGATCTCGAGATTGACAAAGCGATCAAAGACGAGGCCGAGCGGATAGACAAGACGCTCAACTGATATCCATGCAATGGACGCGCAAGCAACTCCTCGCCGAGCGTAGACGTCGTAGCGACATCAAAAACAGCCTGCTCTCATCTCTACACGACAAGCAACGTGTGTTTGTGCTCGATCCATCAAGGCGAAAGTCAGCCCTCACGACGAGACGCGCAGGAAAGACCTACGCAGACGCTGTAGCGTTGATTCTGAGCGCAATAGAGCGCCCCGGTGAGATCAACCCATTCGTAACCCTAAGCAGGCCCGTCGCAAAACGCATTATGTGGCCGGTGCTCAAGAGGCTCAACCGAGACCATAATCTCAATGCCAATCTCAATGCCTCTGACCTGACGTTCACAATGCCAGGCGGTGGGCAGGTGTGGTGCACGGGTGTCGATGATGACGATGCCGTCGAGAAGCTACGCGGGTCAGCATACCCGTGTGTGGCTGTCGATGAATCGGCATCGATTGGTGGGAAGCTCGAAAACCTCGTTGATGACGTTCTTGGTCCGTCTCTGCTCGACTTTGACGGGTCGTTGTTGCTCACTGGGACCCCGTCGGCCATCTGCGCTGGGTATTTCTTCGACGCCACCACGAGCATGCCAGGTTGGTCGAAGCATCGTTGGTCTGTGCTCGACAACACGTACCTCCCAGGGGCAAAGGCATACATCGAACAGCTCGTGCTCGAGCGACAGTGGGACGAAAACACCCCAACCTATGCGCGTGAGTGGCGCGGTCTTTGGGTTAAATCGCTCGAAACGCTCGTCTACAAGTATCGCAAAGAATGCATTGTTGATGCGCTTCCCAAAGGCGAGTACACGAATATTCTCGGCGGGGACCTCGGTTTCGATGACGCTTGCGCGCTCGTGATGGCATCGTGGGCCCCGAGCGGGGACGGTGTGTTGTATCTGCACAGCGAGTGGAAGCAAAACGAGCTCGACGTCACGTCGTTCGGCGAGAAGATCAAAGAGTACCGAGCGAAACATAAATTTCGGCGTGTCGTCATCGACCGGGGCGGTCTCGGCAAGATGATTGTCGAGGAGCTGAACAACCGTCATGGAGCGAACGCACACCCGGCAGAGAAGGCCGACAAGCCAGGGGCTATCGAGCTGATAAACGAGGACC
>JBFFMO010000102.1:0-9354 GCA_041554035.1 Allomicrovenator sp.
GCCCGATGACTCGTTGATCGCGGCGAGCGCATCTTCATAATTCACGACCCCGCGCTGAGGAATATCAAATACTTCTGGCTCAGATTCCTCTCGCAGTCCTGATGCCTCATCTTGGTTCAACGCAGGTATCGGTGCTGAATCCGAATCCAACAAAACCATTTCGACGACACGTCGCGCGGACGCGATGAGTTCGATGTCCAACAAGCCGTCGATGATACCCTGCAATGCCTGCGAGCGTTCTTCTTGGCCAGCGTGGGCAGCGACAGCCACTGCGAGCTGCATCGTGAACACATGCGTGAACTCGGGAGTCACGTGTTCAAAGCGTGTTGCGGGCTCAATCAGAAGGTCCCAGGTCTTCCAGTCACCGCGCGCAGCGGCGCAAACCAATTGGGCATCATGAGGATGAATGAAGAGCGCCCGTGAGCCTTTCTCCAATCTTGAGCGAATGCCATCAAGGAGCTCGTTGGCCTCGTCGAATCGTTTTTGGGCCAGCAATGCCCGCGCGACAAATTCTCTGCCACGCGTTTGCAGCGAGGATTTTCCGCTCAGGAGTTCTCGGATCCTGAGGGCCTCTCGGAATTTCTCTTCGGCCGCTCCGAAGTCGCCCAACTGCATGCCAAGGCCGCCCTCGCTTTCATAGACCTGAGCTTCGGCCATCACGACTGCCATCTCTTTGGCGCGCTCCAGCGCTATGTCGTAGGAGCGTTGGGCTTCTTCGAGCCGGCCGGTGCGCGACGCGCAATCACCCAACTGAAGCTGCGCCCAAACGGCGTGGATGCTTTCAGGGGCCAACTCGATCGTCTTGAGGAACTCAGGTTCTGCTTCGGCCGACTTGCCCTGATGGTAGAGGATATGTCCGCGCGTTCGATGGCACGAGGCCAGCCCGATCGGGTCGCCTGCCACCATGGAAAGCGATTCGTCGATCTTTTGAAGACCCTCATCAAATACGCGCGAGTAAACCGACGCCCATGCTTGCGCGCGCAAGATGCTCGCCAAAATGGGGCGATTGCCGCCCTGGCGTGCCACGGCCTCGGCCTGAGCGAGTAAGTCGATTCCTTGTTGGAAGAGGACCGGATCTTCGCTGTAGATGAGCGGCACCCCGCGTCGAACCCATAGTTCGGCCCAACGGGGATCGCTTGCGCGTAGATTCATGGCTCGGTAGGTGGCCTCAACGAGGTCGACTATTTCGGCTGTGTCGCGTTGTTCCGGAGCGCCTTGAGCGCGTTGATGCGCAGCTTCTAGACACGTCAGCGCCAACATGAATGAACGCGCCTCAAGGAAGTGTCGTCCGACACGCAACGCCAAGCCTGGTTGATCGTCGTCGTAGATCGAAGTCAGGACCTGCGCGCATACCGTATTATGTGCCGCAGAACGGCCGGCTTCCTTGGCCGAATCGATCAAGACATCACGGAGCTGTTTGTTGATGAACGAGAAGTTCTCGCTGCCTGGTGGGCACGTGGCCAGACGCAAACGAACCAGTTCATCGATCGTTCCGGGCACCACCTGGACGCCCGCACGTGCACAGGCCAACTCCCATTCGCGAATTTGGACGTCTTGGCCCAATGCCGCCGCGATCTCGATCGTTGCGCGGACTCTCTTGGGATCGGCGGCGATCGGGACTCGCCCGTCGAGTGGTTGGCTCGGTTTGGACAATTGGTCGATCAGATAGTTGACTCGACTCTCCCAAATCGCGGAGAGATCCTGCGGGAAGGTCGCGGTTTCTCCGGCGCGCAACACAAGGTGGGCGCCTTCGATCACCAGAATGCCGCGCTTGACCCAGTCTTCGACGAGTTGGACCGCAAAGAGAGGGCTGCCGGCAGCTCGCCGCGCGATATCGGTCGCGAGGTTTTCGGGCAAACCAAGGTGTTTGGTGGTCAGCTCCATGATGTGTTCGTGAGCCAGTGGAGGCACGGCCACTTCTTGAGCGTTTGGCAACGAGAGCAGATTCTTGAGGGCATCAATCTCTTCGGTGCGCTGCCCCAGGGCTTCCTCTTGGACGGCCAAAACAAATAAGATCGGTGCTGCGAGGTCTGGCGAATTCAGGGTGTGGGCGACAAATTCGATCGAATCCCAGCCGTATTGCGCGTCATCGAGGATCACGACCAAGGGCCGCTTTTTTGCGAGCCGCTCGAGCACCCGTTGCACGATCACATAACGTTGGTCGGGCGAGGTGAACCGCACGAATTGAGACGTCTGCGTGTCCACGATATGCGAGCGCATGATTTCGGTCAGGGCGCGCACTTCGTACTCGTCGTCGGACCCGTCTTCGCTGAGGAAAGTCGCGACGCGATCCCGCATGTCGTCTGCGGACAGCCCTGCAGAACGAAAATGTCGCGTGAGCATCCAGCCCAGGCCGTGCATGACGCCGGGCATCGCTGCGTGTGTGGTATGCAATACCGAGGAGGCACCGATTTCTTCGGTAAACTGAGACAACCATTCACCCAGACGCGATTTGCCCGAGCCAGCCAGCCCCTTGAGCACGACCGCCTTAGGTTTGCCGTCCAAGTACACCGACTTAAATGACTCCCACAGGGTTTGGCGAATCTCTTCACGGTCCACGACCGGAATCGAGCGCAGCCCGAAGAGTCCCAGACCCGCGCCAACAAGTGAAAGATGTTGTTGCGGAGGCTCAGCCTCTTGCCAGGTCAAGGGAAGTACAGGCGCGTCGGCATATCTTCGCTGGTGCTGCGCGGTGCGGCTCATCGTGAAGATTCGAAGCGCTTCGGGCAGGGCGAATTCAATGCGCGTCGGAAGCACGTCCGTGCTGTCGTAGTCGTCGTCTTCAGCAGCGTCCCAGCGGCCCGCAATATTGCTGAGTTCACTGAAGAGCAATTGGGAATCGTTGAGCTGGGTCAGCGCCCAGACCGCGTCTGCAGCCGACTGAAATCGGTCCGAGGATTTCTTCATCGTCATGCGACGAATCCACTCGTCAAACCCTTCGGGGACCGCGATGCGCGGGGTCAACTCGGGCATCGCGCTGTTGATATGCGCCATGGCGAGCATCATGAACGTGGCTGCCTTGAAAGGAAGCTCCCCGCTTGCCAGCTGGTAGGCCATGATTCCTACAGCATAGAGATCGGTACCGGGGCCGTAGTCGCGCCATTTGCCCATGAATTGTTCGGGCGCCATGTATCGGGGCGTGCCTGAGGCTTCCTCGGTACTTCGCGAAGTCAGGTCCATCGCGTCGGTTCGGGTATTCGAATCCACGACATGGGCGACGCCGAAATCGGTCAAAATGATGCGAGGTGGCGTCTCGTGAACGCTCCCAAGCAAGACGTTTCCGGGTTTGATGTCGCGGTGCACCAGCCCGCGCGCGTGCGCGTGGGAAAGTCCGCCCAAGACCGACATCAGGATATTTTTCAGGTCGCGCCAGTTGACCGGTTCCATCTGGGTCGCAAGCGATCCCTTGCTGGCATATTCCATCACCAGATAGGGACTTTTTGGCAACAGTCCAGGCAAGGCTTCCACGGATTGCGGCAGAATTCCGTAATCAAAAACCTGCACAATATTGGGGTGGTTCAGGCGGGCAACAGCTTGCACTTCACGACGAAATTCGTCCTGGTATGAGGGCAGGAGCGCGTTCGGACCGGTGATGACTTTGATCGCAACGGGAACGTTCTGTTCGAGGTGGACCCCCTTCCAGATTTCTCCCATGCCGCCAGTGGCAAACCGTTCTGTTATCTCAAAGGGACCGAGCTCAACCGCCATTTTGAGCGCCTGTGGCCAATGGTTTTCGTGCGCGAAAAAAATACCACGTCGTGGCGGATTCCCACAAGGCTGCTAGAGCTGCGAGAGCTTGGCTAAGAGCGCATCTGTGAGGGGTTCACCCGGCGGCAATGCCGCGACAGAAGCTCGCAAATTGGCGTCGATACTCTTGTTTTCTGCGACCATAAGGAACACCTGCACGTCGGGAAGCGTCGTTTGAAATTCAGCGGGAAGTGACTCAAACAACTGGCGCGCCGCTTCGATATCGTCGTTGACGAGATAGGCTCGGATCAATTGCCCGCGGGCAATATTTGCGGGTGGGGATTTCGGCCCGAGAACTTCGTGAAGCTCGATGGATTTCTTGAGCGCGGGCAGGGTCTCGGCCCATTTTCCTCGACTTGCCGCCAGAACCGCGACGTTCTCGTGGACAAAGGCCATGCCCAGCATCAGACCGTTTTCCTCGGCGATCACACTCGACGCCAACAAGTGGCGCTCGGCACCGTCGAGATCGTTTTCGGCCCGATCGCAAAAGAAGAGCCCCTGATGGGCCGAAAACGTGTCCACCGGATCACGCGTGAGCGAGGCGGACAGCGTATAATGTTCTCGCGAGGCCTTCGTATCGGACATGCCCTGGGCGTAGAGGTGTCCAAGAAGTCGATGGGCGATCGCGCGCTCGACGTTATCCGGGGCGACGTCGATCGCCTCGTTCAAAGCGGCAATTCCCGCATCCCATTCGCCCCTGAAATCCGCCAGCCAGCCTTTGGTGTTCAGAACCTTGGCGAGCAATTGACGGTCCGATTTTCCACGCGCGATGGCCTCGGCTCCAACCAGAAGACGTGTCCCTTCGTCGCGCAGTTCGGGCTCTGCCCTCCAGACCAAGGCCTTGCTTTGCTTGAGCCATAATGCGCCCCAGGCCGTTGACGTCGGTGGTTTATTGCCACCTTCGAGGCACTTCTCTTGAAGGTCGAGGACCTCGGCCAATTTGTCCTGATTGCCCGTTCTAAACGCCCGGGTATAGGCCTCATCCAGGCACATTGATGCGATCGAGAAATCGCCGGCCTCAAAGACGTGCCGAGCGACTCGCAGGGCGAGCCCCGGATGATCTTGCCCGTAGCGCGAGGTCAGCATGCGCGCCAGAACACGGTTGATTTTCGTCCAGGTGCCGCGCGCGTTAGAGGACTCGATCAGGATCTTGCGCAAGCCATCATTCACAAAGGTAAATTGATGATCACGAAGCGATCCAAGGCCACGTTCCGCAAGTTCGTCGAAGATCTCGACGACGTCGGGCATGCCCATAAGCGGTGCCACCGTGGACCATTCAGCCAGATCAACTTCGCGCCCAAATGCGGCCGCGATTTCGAGCAGAGTCCACATCGACTCCGATGGGATGGACACGCGGGAATGTTCGCCTTCGACCTGACGCGACACGCTGAACGTCGACACGATCGATTCCAGCTGATTGCGCCAGACATCCGCGAGATCGGTCACCCTGCTTTCGTGAAGGATCTCAGCGGCATCCAAATGCAGCCGAGCCCCCTCGAGGCGCAGGACGCCTCGGTTGACCCAGTCTTGAACCAATTGAATCGCAAAAAGTGCGTTCGCTCCCGACTGTGTTGTGACGTGTTTGGCGACCTCGTCATCAAGGCCCATTCGCTCCAATACGATCGCGATGGTTTCGTCATCCAACTGTGGCAAAGCGATCGAAGTGCAGCGCTCGTTTTCCGAAAGTGCCTCAAGGTATTCCTGAGCATCGGGCGAGGCGATGTCGCGCGTCGTGGTCAACACGAAGAGCAGCGGCAGGTCTCCCAGCGGCATCGACAGGGCGTAGTGCACAAACGCAAGCGTGTCGGCGTCAAAATGGGCGTCGTCCAACCAAACCAAAACCGGACGTTTTTCGGCTTCGTGAATCAGCGACTTGAGCACAAATCCGTGTCGGGCCGCGGGCGAAGCGATCTGCAACACAGGCACGTCGTTGTCGGATTCGGAGGTCGCAAAATGCTGACGAACGATCTCGGTCAGTGCTCTGGCCTGAAGGTCCGAATGAGGCACGCTTGAGTCAAAAAACGTGCGAACCCGGGCCAACGTTTCTTCTGCCGGCAGCCCGGCAGTTCGGTAATGGGATGCCAGCATCCATCCAAGGCCGTGTCGCGCGCCGGGCCTCACGTCGTGGCTTGTGTAGAGCACACTTGCGGCCCCGCACTCTGCCGCGTGATAGGCCAACCACTGCGCGAGTGTTGTTTTGCCGCAACCGCTCTCGCCGTCGATGATCACCAGGCGCGTATCGATTTGGCTCTGATGAAGCGCGTCCCAGAGCTTTGTGCGTTCGCCCTCTCGTCCAGAAAACGGAGAGGGACGAATGCCCAGCAATCCCAAGCCCGCACCCGGCATCGGCCGAAATTCCGCATCTTGCTCGGCGAGCTGCCAGGTCAAGGGAACAGGCGGTCTTGTGGCGTGATCCTGCGGCGATCCAGGGGCGTCGGGAGACAAGTCGGAGATGGCCCACGACGCAGACACCGCGTCTTCCATGATGGTGTCCATCGTCTCGTCTTCTTCCGCATCTGCGGCTTCAGCCGCGACACCCGTGGTCTTGGAGCTCTCGGGATCGACCAGCTTTGACAGCGCCCAGGCTGCATCTGCAGCATGTTGAAAGCGCTTGCGCGGGTCCTTGTCCGTCATTTTTCGAAGCCAGTCTTCGAACCCTTCGGGGATGTCGAAGCGTGGGACCAATGCGGGGAAGGGCTTATTCATGTGCGCCATGGCGTACATCATGAAATTGACTTCGGTGAACGGCGATTTTCCGCTGATCATCTGAAACGCCAGAATTCCCACGGCGTACAGGTCCGTCCACGGCCCGTAATCACGCCAACGGCCCATGAACTGCTCAGGGGCCATGTACTTGGGGGTGCCCGTCGCGTCTTCGACACTTCGTGAAGTCAGATCGGCACCATCGGTTCGAGTGGCGCGGTCCGTGGCGTGAGCGATTCCGAAATCAGTCAGCAAGACCTGACCACCGTGGCCATCGCGCAAGAGGATATTTGCGGGTTTGATATCGCGGTGAATCACTCCGCGTGCGTGGGCGTGTGCCAGGGCGATGAGCAACGTATGAAGCACCTCGCGCGTGACCTCCCATGTCAGCTCGTCGAGCCGGTTTTGAAGTGAACCGTGCTCGCAATACTCCATCACGTAATAGGGAAGCTGCGGGACGAGGCCCGCCTTTTCCGCGTCGTCGGGCAGAGTGCCGTAATCGAAGATCCGGATGACGTTAGGGTGATCCAGACGCGCCGTGCTCTGGACCTCACGCCTAAACTCATTTTGAAACTCAGCTTCATCCGCCCGTGGGCCGGTCAGAAGTTTGACCGCTGCCTTGGCCTGAGTGCTGATATGGTGTGCTTGCCAGACCTCACCCATCCCTCCTCGCGCAAGGCGTTGCTCAATCGCGAATGGGCCGAGTTTCAACGACATTAGGCACTCGCCTCTTTCTTAAACCACGGAATTCCGCTGCCCAGAGTGAGGATTTCGTGGCCGTCTTCGGTCACCAAAACGGTGTGTTCAAACTGCGCGCTGCGCTTGAGGTCTGTCGTGACCGCCGTCCAGTTGTCGGGCCAAATGCTGCATCGCCAGGTGCCTTCGTTGATCATCGGTTCGATCGTAAAGGTCATTCCCGCCTGCATACGCTCGCTCATACGGGGCGTGAAATAGTGCAGGACTTGGGGGTCCATATGAAAGAGCGACCCGATGCCGTGCCCGGTGAAGTCACGCACGACGCTGTAGCCATATTTCTTGGCAACTTCGTCAATCGCGCGTCCAATCACGTAAAAAGGCTGTCCTGGTCGTACTTCGTCGATGGCGGCCATCATGGCTTCGTGGGTGGCCTTGACGAGCCTTTCTGCGGCTGGGTCGACATGGCCGACGTAGACGGTTTCTGAACAATCGCCATGCATTCCGTCGATGTACACTGTGACGTCGACATTAACGATGTCCCCATTCTTGAGTGGACGATCGTCAGGGATTCCATGGCATACGACTTCGTTGATCGAGGTGCAGATGCTCTTCTTGTAGCCCTGATAATTCAACGTCGAGGGGTACGCGCCCAGACCAATCGTGGTCTCATGGGCGATGCGATCCAACTCGTCGGTTGTGATCCCGGGGCGAACGGCCGCAATCGCCGTATCGAGCACCGTGCGCGCCGCAATGCACGCTTTACGCATGCGTTCGATTTCGTCCTCGGTTGTCTTCAGACAGCTCAGGCGTTTTCGTGATGCCTTGCCTGACTCGGCATACTCGGGGCGTTTGATTTCGGGTGGCACCGTTCGAATGGGCGAGAGCTTGCCTGCCTCGACCGTCTTGATCATAGGTGCCGTCTTGCCATCGACATCGCTGCCCAGGTGACATGTCTTGTATTTTTTCCCGCTCCCGCACCAGCAGGGGTCGTTTCGTCCGATCTTTGTCATGCTCTTCTCACGCCTAATTCGTGGCAATTGATAGTCGATTGTCCGCGTTCCGTCGAGGTTGACTTGGCGCCTCGGCGCGATACCTTGGCGCTCGTCTTTGCCCGGTAATCTGATGAATGATGCACCCGTGAGAGTCCTTTCCTGGAATATTAATGGCCTTCGGTCCGCCGCTAAAAAAGGGTTTATCGATTGGCTTGAGGAGCAGCAAAATGCGGTCGTTGGCCTGCAGGAGGTCCGCGCCGAGGAAAACCAACTGCCCGATGATGTACGTGAACCCGCAGGTTGGTTCACACATTTCCACTCGGCTCAACGAAAGGGCTACAGCGGCGTCGGATTGTATTCGCGACACACCCCCGATCGCGTTGAGCGTGAACTCGGGGTCGAAGAATTCGACATCGAAGGGCGGGTACAAATCGCTTATTTTGGGGAACTCCAGATTTGGAACGTTTATTTCCCCAACGGCAGTGGCAAAGACCGCGACCTGAGCCGAATTACCTACAAATTGGAGTTCTACGAACACCTGCGCACTCGACTTCTTCCGGAAGTTCAAAACGGTGGCCGTATTCTGGTCATGGGTGATTTTAACACGGCTCATGCCGAAATCGACCTCGCCCGACCCAAAGACAACGTCAAAACCAGTGGGTTTCGTCCCGAAGAACGTGATGCGTTTGGCTTGTGGATGAAGGACGGCTGGGTCGACACGTTTCGGGCGCAGCATGGCGACGTTGAAGGCCGCTATTCGTGGTGGAGTCAGCGTCAGGGCGTTCGGGCCAGAAATGTCGGCTGGCGCATCGACTACGTTCTGGCGTCACCGGCTGCACAGGAATTCGTTTTGGACGCCGACATTCATGCGTCGGTGTTGGGTTCTGACCACTGCCCCATCAGCGTGGATTTGGACCGCGCGGTTTTTGGGCCTGACTATTCGTTCGCAAGCGCGAAGCCCTGAGCCCTCAAGAACGCGTATTGGTCGGCCCAGCATTGAAGCGCCTGTTTCCGCCACAAGAACACATGAAAGGCGTGAACCTCTCCCGGGTAATAGTGCACAGTGGGTTCGGCTCCATGGCGTCGTAATGCGGCTTCAAGGCGGCGTGTGTCGTCAAGAATCGGGTCTTTGGTCCCCGAAGAAGCGAAGGTCACTGGAAAGGGGCGGGTGAACGATTCCTGCTTTTCGATCGCGATCAGGGGATCGGCCCACCAA
>JBFFMO010000103.1:0-9350 GCA_041554035.1 Allomicrovenator sp.
TCTTGGTTTTCATCCCGTCTCTGGCGATGGCCCTGCCCCCCAAATCCGAGCCTGAACCCGAATTGCCCGGTGCATGGCTTCAGGCTGAATCCTTTGTGGGCGGCTCCTACCGCGCGTCCAGCGACGCTGACTTCAACGAGTTTGAACTTGGACGGGCCGAGGTCGGGGCAGGATTTCGTGAAGTCGGGATGGGCGGACTTGTCCTCAACCTCGAATTTATTCGCTCGGCCAGCGCCGAGAGCCTTTTTGGTGTCGATGGCAATTCCCTTATCGCACGCGCCAAACATGCGTTTGCCTTTGCAGATCCGACGCTTGGTCCAGGCCAGCTTCGCGTGGCTGTGGGCTTGATTCAGGACCCTTGGATTTCCACACTCGAAGCCGGTTACCGCATCCGTGCCATGCGGCCCATGGCGAGCGAATCCAGCGGGCTTTTTGACACGAGCGACCTTGGAGCAGCGCTTGGTTACTCGCTTTGGGACGGTTTTGGCGAAGTGAAGGTCGCGTGGACGAACGGCGAGGGTCGCAATCAAAACGAGACCAACACCGGTAAAAACGCCACGATTGTGGCGTCTCTTCGGCCGCTTCATACGAAGCTCCTTGGTTCCGACGCCATTCTCGGTCTTCATTTCATCTGGCGAGACGGGTCGGTCGGGCAGGGATTTTTGCCCAATCATCGTTTGGGTGGGGCGCTCACGTGGACCCACCGACGTTTCGAAGTCGGTGCTGAATTCATCCGCGCTGATGGCTCGGTTCGACGCGACGTGCCTTCTCAGCTCGCCTCGGCATGGGCGGACGTGGACATCGTGGACCAGTGGCTGGGCGTTTTTGCCGCCGTCGATTCCCATAACTTGAACACGGATTTGGACGCCGCATCAAAGCTCGGGATTTCGGCTGGCATCTACACTGATTTGATCGAGCGAAATGCCGCGTTTTCTTGGCGAGATAGCAACGCCCCGCAAGAAGGCCTGCAACGCCTTCGTCTCGCCCTTCACGGCCGCACAGATTCCTATGAATCCCAAGCCGGGGCGCTCGAAGGTGTCCCAGGCCTCTCTGATATTTATCAAATCAATCTGACCGCTGAAGCGGCTGGATTACTCTTTTAGGTCAATACATGAAGAAGTTAATGATTATGGCGCTGCTCGTTGGATGCAGCGGAGCCGACGATTCATCCGAAACCACGAATAATTCGAATAATTCGAATAATTCGACGAGCAATAACGCCACCAATAACCAGACGACGGCCAATAATACCGCCACCAATAACCAGACCAACAACACGACGGGAGTGTTGGTTGCGGGGCAGGTCGTGATCAACGAAGTCGTCGCATCCGGCACGCCGGATTGGGTTGAACTCTTCAACACCACCGACCAAGAACTCGACCTCAGCGGTGCGTACCTGAGCGATGACGTCGCCACCGAGCCCACCAAGGCGCAGCTTCCAGCCGGGACCAAAATCGCCGCCAACGGGTATTTGGTGCTCGATATTTCGGACGAGACTTTGGGCTTTAAGATCGGCAGCGACGAAGAAATCGCATTCATCGCGACCGACGGCTCGACCCTGCTCGATCGCGCAGATTGGGCAGAAGGCGAAGCCCCGGAACTGAAGTCGTTTGGTCGAATTCCAAACGCCACGGGTCCATTCAAAACTCTTGATACGCCCACACCAGGCGCCGCCAATCAGGACAACGTCGAGGGTACATGCGGGAACGGCATCGTCGACGGGAACGAGGTTTGCGACGGCGATAATTTGAACGGCGCGGATTGTGTGTCGCAGGGTTTTGCCGACGGCCCGCTCGTTTGCGCTGTCACCTGCGTCATCTTCAACACAGATGCCTGCATCGCCGGCGCGGCCAACGTGGTCATCAACGAAGTCACTTCCGCAGGTGATGACTCGATCGAACTCTATAATAGCGGCACCGCAGCTGGAGACCTTTCGGGTTGGTATATCGGGGATTCCGCATTCGATCCGGCAAATGTGGTCGGAACCGAAATGCAACGTTATGTCTTTCCAGCTGCCACAACCTTGGCTGCAGGCGAGTATCTGGTGCTGACCAAAAACGTCGAACATTCGTTTGGTGTGGGTGGACAGGACTCGCTGACGCTTTTTGACGAAGCGGGCACAATCAAGGACTCAGTCATCTGGTCGAGTGGTGACGCGACACCATCGTATTGCCGCAAACCCGATGGCGGCGCCTTTGAAGCTTGTGATGTCGCGACATTTGGTTCCGCCAACTAAACGTCTCAGGTCTCAGGTCTCAGGTCTCGGGTCTCAGGAGGTCGGGTCTCAGGAGGTCGGGTCTCGGGTCTCAGGTCTCAGGTCTCGGGTCTCAGGAGGTCGGGTCTCGGGTTTCAGGTCTCAGGAGGTCGGGTCTCAGGTCTCAGGTCTCAGGTCTCGGGTCTCGGGAGGTCGGGTCTCAGGTCTCAGGCCCAACTCGACTGGTTTGCCTAACATTTCGTATCGACCAAGAACTCGGGCGGCAGCTCGGACTCGATGCACAGTGGCTTGCCCGTGACAGGGTGCGGCAGCTCCAGCTTCCATGCGTGCAGCAGCATTCTTTCCGCCTTCTGATTCCTCCAGCTTCGCGGCCCGCCGTAGAGTGAATCCCCAATGATCGGTAGGCCCGACGCGGCAAGGTGCGCACGAATCTGATGCATTCGCCCCGTATGCGGTTTGGCTTGAAGAACCAAAGCATCGTCGAGGCGTTGCTGCACCGTGAATTCGGTCAGAGCGTGGTCTCCACCCGAAGTGACGGCCACACTTTTTTCTCGTTTCCCCGAAGAATCCTTGCCCAGATGATTCTCGACCGTCCACGTATCCGCCACGTCTCCCGGGACCGTGACCGCGATATAGGTCTTCTGCGCCAGTCGATCGCTGAAGGCGCTGCCCAACCCCTTATTTGCATCGGGATGGATGCCAAAAATCAGAACTCCCGAGGTCTCGACGTCCAGGCGGTGATGGACGGCAACCCGCACATCCTTGCGGCCTTCGGCACGCAGAATCCGCTCGACGGCTGCCAGGGCATGATCTCGTGCGGCATCGCGGGTGGCATGGGTCGCAAGCCAGGCGGGTTTGTTGATCGCAAGGACGTAGTCGTCTCGGTACAAAACCGCATCACTCAGGTCGACAATGTCTTTTGTCGGCGTCGGTGCGGGAAGGTCCACCACGATCTCAATGCTCGCCAGAACAGGCATGGACGCTCGGCGAGAGACACGACCGTTGATCGTGACGGCTCCTGCGTCGATCAGCTGTTTTGCGCCGCGTTTGGAAAGGTCTCGGCCTTTTGCGGTCACGCCCGTATGCACGGCGTGATCAAGTCGCATTCCAACCATTTCTTTGTCGATCTTGAAGGTGATTTTCATGTGCGGTCTCGGGGTAGCGCTTGACTCACGCGGGCGAAATCGCTCTTATGCGCTCAAATTCATGGAGAACAAAATGTATAAAATTTTTATCGTGATGTCGTTGGCATTGGTTGCCTGTGGTGACGCCCCCAAAAAGTCGTCCTCGAAGTTTTCGTCCAACAACACGACGAGCAACAACACGAGCAATAATACGACGAATAATGGGACCACCACTAACGTCGTTGTGAACCCCAACAACGTCACAAATAACACGTCAAATAACGCCCCCAATAACGTCGTCAACAACTCGACCAATAACGTTTCGACCAACAATAATCCCAATAATGTCGTGGATCCCGTCACGCAGAAATGCATCGACTATTGTGACCTCACGGTTGGAAGTTGTGTGACGGACAACTGTTCGCTCGTCACTGCCGCCGAGTCCATTCGCCAAGAAGCTCAGGCAAACTGTCTTGGGTCGGGAACTGATTCATGCGCCAGCCGCTATCGCAGAGACCTGACGTTCCGCGAGTTGGTCGATAACGCTCCTGTCGGGGATTGTTTTGACACTGCGTTCGAGCAAGGTCGTTGTGTTTCGTTCGGTTTTGACGCCTGCAATTGTCCGCTACCGGTCTTAGGCGAGACCTGCACTTCAGACAATCAGTGCGATGCAGGATATCTGCAGGCACGTTGTTTCACCCCAGCATTGGGCGGACCCACAGGCGGTGAGTGCTTGGCATTCGGATGTGTAGTGGGGCCCGATACAGCTGTAGGTTCCGTGGTCAAAGGGGATGGGACCGGCTGTGGCCCCACCAACCTTTGCGCCGTGGCTGATGCAACTCAGACCTATTGTTTGAAAGGTTGCACGAGCAATTCTCAATGTCGTGACGGATACACTTGCCGACTTGAGCTTGAGTTTCCGGATGGCACCTACGGTTTCTGCGCGGCGCCAGCAGAAGTCCCCTGATTCGGCTCAGTAGTCCGGGTTGATTTTGAGCAAGGCCTCCTCCTTATCAAATCAACTCGGACTGGCAAGAGAAGTTGCCATGGTCGATCCAATGACCAGAAAACCCGTGCTTGAGCCGCCTATTCATGGGCTGAGCGGGCGTTTTTGACTTGGCACGACCAGTGCATTAACTGATTGCATAGAAGAAAACGCAGGAGCTCCGGTCATGAAATTCAAGTTTATCAGCATCGCCCTACTCGCCCTCTCGTTTGCAGGAGCTTGCGGCTCCGACGACATGGAATCACCCGACGGTGAGTTCGACGTCGCGTTTGCGGATGGCAAGGCTGATAGCATGATCAGCGAATGTGATACCGAGACGTTGTTGTCGAAGTTGAACAACGCCGAGACCTCCGTCGAAACTCTGAAAGACGCCGGTATCCATACCCGCGCCGCCAACAATATTATCGAGAAGCGTGACGGCGCAGACGCGCTGCCAGGCAGCGACGACGATTATCGGTTCGGTTCGCTCGTTGATGTCGACGACGTCTCCTACGTCGGTCCCGTCGCCATGGGCCAACTCCTTGAGATGGTCGCTGGAAGCACCTGTGATGTGGTTGGCGGAAATGCAGAAGTCATCTTCTCGCCGCAGCCCTACGACCAGAGCCATTTGGCCAAGGTCGCCGAGCTTATCGACACGGCGACTCACTCGCTCGACATCGCAATGTACAGCTACAGCGACGCCAAGATTGGTGCCGCCATTGGCCGCGCAAAAGAACGGGGCATCGACGTTCGCTTCATCTTCGAGACCGCCAACGAAGACAAGAGCAGCCCTGAAAACACGAAGTCATCGCGGCTTGAGGACATGGGCGTCGACGTTCGGTACGTCAACAAGATCATGCATCATAAATTTGTCCTGATCGACGGACCGCGCGACATGAACGTTTTCCAGAACCAGACCGACGCAGGTATACTTGCCACCGGTTCGGGCAACTGGTCGAACAGCGCTGGCGTGAAATACGACGAAAACACACTCTTCATGTACGGCAACGCCGAGTTGAACCTGCGCTACCAGCGCGAGTTCAACCACCTTTGGGCGAACAGCCGCGACTTCTCTTGGAATCCCGACCTCGAATTCTTCGAGAGCGACACCATCGCTTCGGAAGATATCGACAATGATTCGGCTGTGGATGCCGTGTTCACCTCGGCCAACTTCAAGGTCACGCAGTCGTCGCGCTACGGTGCGACGTTCTCGTCACTTGCCGGCCGCAACACCGTCGCCGATCGCCTTGTGGACATGATTTCATCGGCTCAAGACAGCATCTGGGTTGCGTCGGGCCACCTTCGTTCACGTCCGATTGCGGAAGCCATCCTGGCCGCCAAGGCCAACAACCCGAATCTTGATGTCCGTGTCTACCTCGATGGGCAAGAGTTCATCGCCGAGTCGACCTCGGATCTTCAGGACTCGAAACTCAACACGTGTCTTGAAGCGGCCGGCACAAGCGTTGCCAAGAAAGACGATTGCCTCGATCGCGGATTCTACTTCTCGTACGCGATGAAAGAAGCCGGCATCCCTCTTCAGTTCAAGTACTACTCGTACCGCTGGCACTACACGTACGCCGCTCAGATGCATCACAAGTACCTGATCATCGACGGCAAGACGCTCGCCATGGGCTCCTACAACCTGTCGGATAATGCTGAACACAACACGATGGAAAACGTGACCATCCTTGATGGTTCGGGCTACCAAAACATCATCAACTCCTACATCGATAACTTCAATTCGATGTGGAAAACGGGCGAAGGCTTGTACGAGCCTTTGATGGACAAAATCGAAAACGGAACGGGTTCTGTGCCCATCGTGTTCGACTCGATGTCTTTGTCCTGGGACGAGGTCAACACCCTGAAGTCGACCATCAACAGGGTCTGCTCAAACGTGAACGACGCGAACCATCGCCGATATCCAGAGCGCAACTTCACCTGCACTCGACGATAAACTGAAAGCCCGCTTCCGCGGGCTTTTCGGTTTCAGGTTTCAGGTGGTCGGGTTTCAGGTGGTCGGATTTCGGTCGCCAGTCATCGGGTTTCATATCTGGCGCTACTTCCGACTGTTTCAAGTTCGCAACATTTTGTCGCTTTGTCCGATAACCTTCCATCTTTAGTGGGGAGGGGTATGCGACATGACGACCTGCGCGTTTTTCACTTGGCAGATGAATTGGTGTTGGCCGTCTATCGAATGACTGAACACTTTCCCTCTCATGAATATTACGGAATTCGGTCACAAATGAGGCGTGCCGCGGTATCGATCGTCAGCAATATCGTCGAAGGTACTGCGAGAGGTTCACAGCGCGATTTTGCCAATTTTCTCCGATTTGCATACGCATCAACAAAGGAGCTTGAGTATCAGTTGTCTTTGAGCGAGCGATTGGGATATCTGCCTGATAAGTCTTACGTGCCGTTGACCAAGAAGTGTCAGACAGTCGGCGGAGCAATATATGCACTTCGTAGGACAGTAAAATCATCGTTCGAGTAAGATATGATGCGCACCTCCTGAGACCTGACCTCCTGAGACCTGACCCCCCGACACCCGACACCCACCAATGAAAGACATCCTTGTTGCCAATCGCGGCGAAATCGCCATCCGAATTTTCCGTGCATGCACCGAACTCGGCATTCGTACGACCGCGATTTATTCGTGGGAGGACCGCCTTAGTATCCATCGCTACAAGGCGGATCGCGCGTATTTAGTGGGCGAGCAGGGCAAGCCGGTCGAGGCGTACCTGGATGGGGATAAGATCATCGAGTTGGCGAAACGCCATGGCATCGACGCGATTCATCCCGGATATGGTTTCTTGTCGGAAAACGCCGATTTTGCCCAGAAATGCATCGATGCGGGCATCATCTGGATTGGGCCTCCACCCGCGGTGATGCGGGCTTTGGGCGACAAGGTCAGTGCCCGAAAAGCAGCGCTCTTGGCAGGCGTTCCTGTGGTTCCAGGGACGCAGGATGCGGTGGACGACGTCGCGGCCGTGTTCGCGTTTGGAAAGACCAACGGTTATCCGTTGCTGATCAAGGCCGCCCATGGCGGTGGTGGTCGCGGCATGCGCGTCGTGCGGTCCGACGATGAAGTCGTCGAAGCGTTTAACGGCGCCAGAAGTGAATCGAAGTCTGCCTTTGGTTCGGACGAGGTGTTCATCGAGCGCTTCATCGAACGTCCTCGGCATATCGAAGTGCAGATTGTGGCCGATAATCACGGCAACCGAGTGCATTTCTACGAGCGTGATTGTTCGATTCAACGCCGTCATCAGAAGGTCGTCGAACTCGCCCCGGCCCCAAACCTCGCGGTCGAAGTGCGCGACGCGCTTTGCGCCTACAGCATCCAGTTGGCCAACGCGACCAACTACTCGAGCGTGGGCACGGTGGAATTCCTGCTTGAAGAGATCGACGGCGAAACCAAGGTCTACTTCATCGAGGTCAACACGCGGATTCAGGTCGAGCATACCGTCACCGAAATGGTCACGGGTTACGACCTTATCAAAACCATGATTCGCATCGCCGAAGGCCATCGTCTTGACGACGTGGAAATCGGGATTCCATCTCAGGACGCGATTCAGCTTCATGGGCAGGCATTGCAGTGCCGAATCACGACCGAAGATCCCGAAAAAGGTTTTGCACCGGATTTCGGCAAAATCATCACCTATCGCTCTGCCGCGGGATTCGGGATTCGTCTGGATGCCGGAATCGGCGGTTCGGGCGCGGAAGTTCAGCCGTTCTACGACTCGATGCTGGTTAAGGTCAGTGCTTGGGGCCGCGATCTTCAAGACGCCGCCCAACGCATGGGGCGAAGCCTCGCTGAATTCCGAATTCGTGGGGTGAAAACCAATATTCCGTTCTTGATGAACGTCGTGAAACACCCGGGTTTCCTCAGCGGAAAAACGAATACCCGATTCATCGACGAGTCGCCCGACCTCTTCATTTACCCGCGTCGCCGTGACCGTGGAACCAAGGCCGTGCGCGCACTTGCCGACATCACGATCAACGGTCCTCCCGGTGGCACAGGCCGCAATAAACGTCCCGACCCTTTGTTGGTTCCTCGGCCGCCAAAAACCAGCATCGAAACGCCACCCAAATCGTCGGCGTTTCAGGCATTTGAGGCCGGCGGTGCAACGGGACTCGGCTCGTGGATGCGCGAGCACCCAAGGCTCCTGGTGACCGACACGACGTTTCGTGACGCCCATCAATCATTGCTGGCAACACGTGTACGAACCCGTGACATCACGGCCGTGGCCCATCAAACGGCGCACCTTTTGCCCGAGATGTTTTCGTACGAAGTATGGGGCGGAGCCACCTTTGACGTGTGCATGCGCTTCCTCAAGGAAGATCCGTGGCAACGTCTGGATTTGATTCGTGAGAAGATGCCCGGTCAATTGCTGCAGATGCTTCTGCGCGGTGCGAATGCCGTCGGTTACACGAATTATCCTGATAATGTGGTCCGTTCGTTCATCGAAGAAGCTGCCAAAGGCGTCGATATCTTCCGTATTTTTGATGCGTTGAATTACGTGCCAAACATGGAACTCGCCATCGAAGAAGTGGCGAAACAGGGCAAGATTGCTGAGGCCTGCATTTGTTATACGGGCGATGTTCTGAGCCCGAACGAGCACAAATACACGCTCGATTATTACGTGAAGTTGGCCAAAGACCTTGAGCAGCGTGGAGCCCATATTCTGGCCATCAAAGACATGGCCGGCCTGCTCAAACCCTTGAGTGCCAAGGCCCTGATTTCGGCCCTTCGTGACTCGACGGATTTGCCGATTCATCTTCATACCCATGACACCTCGGGCAACGGTGTCGCGATGTACATGATGGCGTCCGAAGCCGGAGTCGACGCCGTCGACTGTGCGTTATCCAGCATGGCGGGACTCACCAGCCAACCGTCCCTCAACGCGTTGGCGGCAGCCCTTGGCCCCGATCCGCGTCGACCAGATCTGGACGTCGAGTCGTTGCAGGATTTGGCCGATTACTGGGAACGAATCCGGGACATCTACTATCCGTTTGAGTCCGGCATGAA
>JBFFMO010000104.1:0-9339 GCA_041554035.1 Allomicrovenator sp.
TGGTACGCTCCAGGTCAAACCCTGGTGTCGTTGTTGCTGGTGTGGGCCAGCGCGACCCAGAGCAGTGGAATCGTGTAGTCGTGGACAACTGCGGCGAGCACGAGGAAATTGCGCAATAAAACCCCGCCGGCGTAACCAGCGACATGATGGACTTGATACAGAATCCACTGCGCAAGCCAGGGTTGATCCACGAAGGGAAGGCTCTGGGGCAATGTGTATAAAAATAAATTGGAAGATGGGACCACACCGGTCGAGGCAATTTCCCGCCCCATGACCAGGTGCCACCAATAATCGTGAGGAGGAATAGGCTCCAGCGTGGCGGCGATGATCACGCCGACCAACGGAAGCAGAAGCCAAATCGGCAGCAGCGTGGTCGCGAAGGACCGGTGCTGCTTGCTAGCCATCCTTGCCCTTGGACATCACGAAGAACAGAAGGCCCACAAGGCCCAGCGCGGCTAACAAAATGATGGGATTGAACCCAGGTTCTTCTTCTTCGGGAGGCTTGGCCTTTCCTCCCACATAAAGGCTACCAGTCGACGTATCCGATGGGCCCGAGACTCCGTCTTTTCCAGATTTCCCGCCACCGCCGCCGCCAGACTCATCTCCTGACTGCCCACCGGCACCACCAGCACCACCTGCGCCGCCTGCGCCACCAGAGCCGTCCGCCGTTCCATCGGCAGAACCCTTTTCGCCGCTTCCACTGGCAGATGAATCGCCGTCTCGCGAACCATGTGCACCGCCGGCTCCACCGGAACCACCACTGCCCGATTTCGAGCGATCACTTTCCAGACCCGCCAGCTCGTCGTGCGCATCGTTGTATTTGGCCTCAATCGTTGACCCGAACACACGCATGATTGCCAAGATCACCATCGCAGTGAGGATCAACATCACAATGTATTCCACGGCGGTCGCCCCACGGCGATTCCTTAACGATGCAATCATGTGTCTCTCGATAGTGTCAGCGGATCCAAAACCAAGCCCGGCGGTTAAGTTATCATAATCCGACCGGAAAAAGGATATTCTATGCTCTGCTCAGGGCTGGTCCGGCACTTTCAACTTCGATACGGGACATTCGCGGAGCGAATCGGCAAACCCTTCGCTGCCCAGATACTTCCTGCAAAGTCGTTCGGCCGCAGGCTCATCGCCAGTGGCTTTATAAGCCGATAACAGCATTTCCACGGTCGCGGGATCTTCGTTGGCTCCCAACGAAAGCTGCAACCACGATACCGCGGCCGGTCCATGACCAAGTTGCAACTCAGCGACGCCAAGCCGATAGCGGCGGCTCGCATCGAGTTCCATGACCGTCAGGTTCGAATAAGCCCGTACGACGTCGGCCCAGCGCCGAGCCTTCCACGCGTCATCGCCGTTTTGAGCATGACCACTCTTTGGCTCGCTCACCGGCGCAAGCGGCTCTTTGATCATCCGCTGAACTTCAATCTCTCCGGTGGTTTCTCCCTCGAGCCCGAGGTCGACGACCTCACCTTCACCGTTGATGATCTCGGCCAGGCCCTTCACCGGCTCTTCCGCTACCGGAGAATAAGCCTCGCCGCATTTCACCACCGATTCCTGTTCGCCCCAACGCTCCTCGATCTCGGCCATGCGTTGAGCTGTCATCGTATAGGTCTTGTCCCGCGTGGGATTCATCTGAAGAAAGCACTGGTAAAAACCCACGGATCGCAGTGATTGACGCAGGTGCTGGTCGTACAAGATGCCCAGATTCAAGTAGGGAATCGGGTCGGTCGGACGCATCTGTTGGGCGATCAGAAGGTACGCTTCCGCGTCGAAAGGTTTGCCCGCGTACATCAACGCCGTGCCCAAGTTATTGTAGACAGGCTGCGTGTTGGTCTCGTGGTCCAACAAGTATTGATACACTCGAATGGCGCTCACAAAGTTATTCGTCTTGACGTAGAACTCGGCGAGTTCGCGCGCGACCTCAATACCAGCGCCATAGCGAAGCGCCTGTGAGTAGTAACGTTCGGCGCTCGCAAAATCTCCCGTGATCAGCGAAGCCTTCGCCGCGCGACGGAAGAGCTCCACGTCTTTGGTCCCTTCACCAATCGATTTTTCGTAGAAATCAAGCGCTTCATTGTAACGCTCAGCCTCGTAGGCTCGATCACCATAGTCGCGCGGAGTCATGCACCCGCTCATGACGAAGGCCAGAACGAGGCAAAAAGAGGTCCATTTTTTCATGATTTTAGCGCAGGACTTGTGGATAATTACCGGCATCTTTTAGCTCACGCTCTTTTTCGAGAGCCCAGATGTACTCACGCGCTCCCTTATGAGGAAAGAGCGCCATGATCTGGTTAAGAGCATCTGCCATGTCGACGTACATTTTTCTCTGTGTCGCCGTATGATGGCGCACCCGAAGGTCGCGGAAAATCACATCGAGCTCATCGCGTGCCTGAGCCCGCCGGGCCACGAGATTGACATACTCGGGTGGGATCTTTTCGATCCCGGCTTTGTTCAGGTATTCCTCGGCCAAAGAGAGTCGATTATACCCCTCAAACCGATTCTGAACGTCCGCCTCGACCTTATCGAGCAATTCTGAGCCGACGCGATAGTTTTGATCTGCTTTGGACCGGCATTCTGCGGCACCCACACAATCAACTTCGTTCGCCAATCGCTTGATTGGGGGAGCGTCCACGATGGCGCCGACTTCCTCAGGGGGTGGAGGCGCGGGCTCGTAGAAAATGTAGCCCATCATCGCTGCAATCGCGACCGCTGCTACGATCACAAGGGGATTGCCTTTGGACTTACCCTTATTGGCTGCCGCCTCAAGTCGTTCGTAATTGGTGGCCTCGGAAGCTTTTTTGCGATCGTCTGCATCCGCGCTCAGGGCGATATCATCCCAAGACACGATTCCATGTTCACTCTCGGCCTTCGCAGGAGGCGCGGGCCCTCCTGGCGCAGCGCCGAAGCCGCCCTGACCTGCCCCAGCCCCTGCGGCTCCGCCTGCCGGAGCCCCAAAACCTTGCTGAGGAGTGTTATTGAATCCACCCGCCGGTGTTCCAAAACCACCTGGCGTCGGAGCGCCAAAACCTGCTGGAGCCGCACCAAAACCGCCTTGAGCAGGTGCTGGGGCTGCCCCAAAACCGCCTGCCGGGGGAGCCGCGCCAAAACCAGGAGCGGCGGGAGCCGAGCCAAATCCGCCAGCTGCGGGCGCACCGCCAAAACCTTGCGCAGGCGCCCCACCGAAACCAGCCGGTGCCGCGCCAAAGTTCCCTGTGGCGGGACGAGCCTGATTCGCACGAAAAACAAAGGCCATCTGACCAAAATGAAGTTGTGAACCGTCGGCAAGATCGACCTCGCCTTGCACCGGCGCGCCGTTGACGGCGGTCAATCCACTCTTGGAGAGCACGACGAGACGAATACCACGCATGTCGGCTTTAAAAACCGCGTGCTGCCGAGACACCGTGGGGTGATCCAAAAACAGGTCGGAGCTTTGCTCTCGACCAACGGTCACCGATTGCGCGTCAAAGTTGTACTGTTGACGACGCCCGTCTTGATCAAACTCTAGCCAGAAGGAAGCCATTTCATTTCTCTCAGGAGGCCAGAACTACTACTACTGATTCTGAATCTTCAGAATCATGGCGCCCATCACCACAACGATAACGGCGCTGAAAATGAACATCATCGGAAGAAGAATCTTAACGGCCGCTTGGCTCGCCATCTTCTCGACCTTCTGTGTTCGCTTGTTTCGAATCGTGTCGATCTGAACTTCGAGCACGTTTGCCAGCGGGCTACCACGTTTTTCTGACTGAAGGATCGATCCCACCATCGACTGGAGGTAATCCGACTTGACCCGTTCACAAAGATTAATGAGCGCATCCGAACGCGCCGTGCCGACGCGCATTTCCTGCAGCACGACTCCGAGCTCTTGCACCATTGGGTCGTCAGGGTTTTGTTCCTGACCACGTGTCACCACTCGGTCCAGGGCAGTCATGAAGTCCAAACCGGCTCGCATCGAAAGCACCAGAAGATCCACCGTGTACGGGAGGCGACGGTCAATTTCGATAAGGCGGTCGATGATCGCACCGTTGAGCTGAATGAAGGGCATGTAAAAGCCAACAAACGCGGCAATAATGCCCACCGGAATCTGCGGGAAGCCCGTCGCCATCATGGTGACAAAACATAGGGCTAAGAACATCCCCATCGCCGAGACACAACAAACGCCCAGAAATTCATTGGGTGTGTATGCACCCATGAAGCCTGAACGCATCAGTTTATCGCGGAGATCGGTTCGAAGTTGAGAAATCTGAAAGAATCGGTTGTCGGCCATGCGTCGAAAGTAGTGTGCGAACACTTTGATCAACGGCATCGTCATCCGATACATGTCGTTTTCTTCCAAGAGACGTTTTCTCTTGGTCAGTCGATAGCCATAGATCTCGTCCTCTTCGACTTCATCCGGCACAAAACCGTAAACAAACATCGAAAAGGCGAGGAACATACCGACAACGGCTGTCAGCAGAATTATTTCAAGTGGAATACCCAACATCGATGTGCCTCAGACCTGAATTCGAATAATCTTGAGAATGAACACCACTCCAACAAGATTCAACAACGCTGCCACTGCGAGAATACCGTAACCCGGGATGGTCTCAAAAAGAGGCGTGATGAGTTCGGGGTCCATCAAGTAGAACATGACAATGACGACGATCGGCATCATACCGATCACCCACGCCTGCATCTTGCCCTGCGCCGTCTGCGTGTCGATCACACGTTCCAGACGGAAACTCTCACGAATCGTGTTGGCGATATCTTCGAGAATTTTCGGAATATTTCCACCGACCGTTCGGCCGATGATCAGAGCGGAGACCGCAAGCTGAAGATTTCGCGAAGGAACCCGAGCCTGCATGTTGATCAACGCGGCATCAAGTGGCGTACCCAGCTTGTATTCTTTCAAAAGAACGCTGAGTTCCTGAGTGATGGGAGGCCCCATGGAGTTGACGACGTCTTGAATGGCGTCCGGAAGCGCTGGGTTAGCCTTGAAACTGTTGGACATGTAAATCATGGCCTCTTCGACTTGCGCGTCGAGGTCCTTGATTCGGTTCTTCCAGGCGCGCTTCAAGTACATCTTAGGACCAGCGTATCCAATGACGCCGCCTACGATGAATCCCATGGTCCAGTCCTCGATCATGATTCCGGAAATCACGATCGCCATAACCAGAAAGAGGATATGCAGCAGGAAAAATTCTTGCGGTGAGATGTCGAGGAAGAGGCGGTAAAGCTCTTTGCCGATCAGGCGCTCGTAGAGGCCCTTTTCGCGCGCCACTTTGTTCGCCAGCGCTTCCCCTCCGCCAATCACCGCCAAAATGCAGGCAATAAATGCGAGCACGATGGCGACCCAAACGGTTGCATTAACCACTGGAACTCCTCACCTTATACGACAACGAAATATGAAACTTCGCGTTCTAATTAAAATCGTCACTTTCGAAAACTCTACAGACGCCGCGCCGAGGGCGCAAGCACCCTAGAAGAAGTCCTCGGCCGAGGCCAATCCCTTGACAATGAACTCCTGCACGAACGAGGGCAAATAACCCGACGCGAGGTGATACCCCACGACCTTATTCTTCTCGTCGACGCCGGTCTGTTTATAGCGGTAAATATCTTCGATCAGCACAAATCCGTCGTCGTCGATGCCGATAACTTCGGAGATATAGGTGATTCGTCGAGAACCGTCGCTGAAGCGAGTTTGCTGCACGATCAAGTTCACCGAATTGGCGATCTGTTCGCGAATTGCGCGGGTGGGAAGGTCCATACCGGACATCAACACCAGCGTCTCAATTCGAGAAATAGCTTCGGTAGGGCTGTTGGAGTGAACCGTGGTCATGGAGCCATCGTGACCGGTGTTCATGGCCTGGAGCATGTCCAACGCCTCACCACCACGACACTCACCGACGACGATACGATCGGGACGCATACGAAGCGCATTCTTGACCAGGTCACGAATCTCGATGGCGCCTGACCCCTCGAGGTTGGGTGGCTTGGTCTCCAAGCTCACCACGTGGTCCTGCTGGAGCTGGAGTTCGGCCGCGTCTTCAATCGTGACGACGCGTTCAGTGGGCCCAATGAAACTTGAGAGAATATTCAAGAGGGTCGTCTTGCCCGAGCCGGTACCTCCGGAAATGATCACGTTCTTTCGTCCGCGCACGGCGCGAGCCAGAAACTTGCCCATTTCAGGCGTAAGCGATTGGAAACGAACCAGGTCGCCAATTCCCAGGCGATCTTCTGGGAACTTTCGAATCGTCAAACAAGGGTCTTTCAAAGCCAGAGGCGGAATCACGGCATTCACACGCGATCCATCCGCAAGACGAGTGTCGACGAGTGGCGTCGATTCATCGATACGCCGGCCTCGCGGAATCACGATTCGCTCGATGACGGTCATCATCGACTTTTCGTCGTTGAAGAAGCGGTCAGTCAGAACCAACTTGCCCGCCATTTCAGCGTAGATGTGGTCACGGTCGACCACCATCACTTCGGAAACCTTCCGATGCTTGATCAAATCCTCGATCGGCCCCAGTCCGCAGACCTCGTCCATCAGCTCTTTGAACACCATGTCGCGAGTGAACGGGGGCGGAATAAGGCTGCCGTTCATCTGCAAAAGCTCTTTGAGCTTCTCCGAAACCTGACGAACCACCCTTGGTGAGGCGTAATCCGTAATCTCGAAACTGTGCAAATCGAGGCGTTCTTTGAGCTCTTCGTGGAGCTGCGATTTGAATCGAACCAACTCCTGACGTTTTTCTCGAGGAAGCGGGTCGACGCTGGCGCCGGTCAGATTGACGCGTGGCTCTTCGGGCTGATTATCGGGATGAAGGAAACCAAGGTACGCGCGAACGTCCTCGGGATCTGTGGACTTCATGTCCCGGGTTCCCATGTCGCGGCCACCGGCCGAACGCGGATTTTTGCGCGCGACGGTCGCGGCTGCGGCTTTGGGTGCCGAGGCTTGCGCCGGGACCGGTGCGGAGTCTTGTTGGCTACGCGCAACTGGAGCGGACTGCGACGGCGCAGCCTGCGGTGCGTTGGAATCTTCTACACTCACCAAATAGATGTCGATCTGGGCTTGTTCGCCCACTCGCATCTCGCGAACCCGATCAACGCGCTCGCCGTTGACCATGCAGCCGTTCGCAGATTGGTTAACGAGCAACACACGATCCCCCATGACTTTGAGGGTCGCGTGCCTGCGGCTAACCGTTTTGCTACCGAGAATGATGTCGTTCCCTTGAGAACGACCAATCGAGATCTCGGCCACGGCCTGTTCGATGGGATAGAAGTATTCGTTCCCGAAATTATCGACGACTCGGACTTGCTTCATCTTTACTCGTCAAGCAACTCTTCACCGCTCTTGTCGCCCGACTTTTTCTCGTCGGACTTAAGGGCAGGTTTAGTTGTCGCAGGAGCAGCCTGCGCGTTGGAAAGTTCTGGCAGATCATCGGCCTCAGCACCACGGTCAAGCAGTCCCTCGAACGCACCTTGAATCAAGGTACGATGAGTCTTTCCGCCTGGCTCATAGAGTCGAGGAGTGATGAAGATGGCGTTATCAAGGCCGGTGCCGAGGTAGGTTCGTGATTTAAAGAGCCATCCCAAAATCGGGATTCGACTCAACATCCAAAAACCAGACTCGGTTGAGGTATTGATCGTGTTTGTTTGCGTCGAGATCAACACAGATTGACCTTCCTGCATGTTCACCGTGCTCGTGACCTTGGTGCGACGGATGCCAGGAAGGTCTCCGGCACCGTTGGCGTAATCAAGCTCTGAGAGGTCAGCGTCGACGCGGATCTTGACTCGGTTTTCGAAGTCGAGAATGGGCTTGAGCTTCACCTTAAGGCCGTATTCTTTTTCGATGACCGTCACAGCGTCCTGACCCGCCACTCGAATCAGAAGCGATCCACCCGAGAGGTATTCGGCTTCGGTGCCTGTTTCAGTGACGACCACACCATGTTTGATCTCTTTGATCAAACCATGCTCGACCATCAAGTCGATCGCGAGGTTGAGGTTTCCGATAAGGCTCCAATACCCAGTTCCGCTGCCGCCCGTAAGCGGAACAGCATTGGGCAAACGAGATGGGTTATTTTCGCCGGGAAGAATTCCTGAACCGAACGCGCCCTGCTGCTGACCACCACCGGTATTGTAAAAGAGTGGCACGTCGCCTGAGCCGAACGTCATGTTGGCACCAAGGAATTGTCCCCAGTTCATGCCCAGCTTGTCGCTGTCACGTGTGGCCAACTGAACGAAGTACAGGTCCATGGCGACCATTCGTGCGCCCTCAACAAAGGCCTCACGGAAGGTCGTGAAGTTGAGGACCTGCGAAGGGTAAAGCTCAACGAGCTTCTCAATTTTACGTTTGTAGATCTCGCTGGCGACTTCGCCTTCGAGAAGGACGCGGCCCTTGATGACGCGGACGTCAACACCTGAGCGCTCGCCCAGAATATCGCGAACTTCAGCGGCCAAAGACTCTGGGTTCACGGTCACAACGCGAACAAGGAGCGTTTTCTGCCCCTTATCCGAGAAGATATTCACAGTCGTCACGCCCGGGAGCTTACCCGTGAGGATGATTTGTTTTTGGTCGCTGGTTGGCTGAGCGTCGGCGATGGTCGACAGACCAATCGTGACGCGCTGAATGCCACGAGCGCTAAATGTAAGCGTCTCGCCCACCGAGATGGTGAACTCTTTGTCAGGTGCCTGAGCCCAGGCGGGCACAGAAATCATCAGGCTCGTCAGGAGAACACAAATTATGGTCCAAAAGCCACCCATCCGTTTCCACGTACTCATATCTCTCCTCGCCTCAAATATTTGGCAACACTGACCGAGCAGGATAATCCCCCACCGGTCACGAGCTTAATGCCTTTTGAATGAGCGCAGTATTGACCGGGTTGGCGGATTTCGCAACCTAGTTCTGAGCGCTTTCTGGGCAAAAAAAAACCGACCGAAGTCGGAGATTTCTGCACAGGCGGAATGTCGCCTATTTGTTGTCGCCTCGCTGAATCACGATGCCGGCTTTCTCGGGAGCTTTCTTCACGATTCGTTTGGTGCGGATGGCCTGAATGATTTCGAGCTCCTGCATCACTTCGCGCAAGGTGCGCTTCGAGACCGTGCTGACATCCACATCATCGCGGTTACGAAGGAGAAGTGTCATTTTACCGCGTGTTTGCGCGATGGTCAGAAGTTCGGCTTCGTCGATCGTCACCGAAAGCGTGACGGTGGCGTACGAATTTCCGCGCTGCTGATTCTCGGAGTTGGTGACGTCCGAAAGTTCCTGACCCGTCGCAAGAAGCGTAACGTTCTGAAGCATCGTCATGGTGACGTAGCCCACGCCCTCTTCGCCCTTCTCGTCGGTCACAA
>JBFFMO010000105.1:0-9266 GCA_041554035.1 Allomicrovenator sp.
ATTACGCAGTGACTTTGGCTGCATCGAGCCCCGCGTTCGAAATCACAGCTGACGGCACGGCCAAGACGCTTGTGGCGCTCACGAATCTGGGTGCATTGCACGCCACCGGACCTTACACCACCGAAACCTACGACGACGTGACCGGTGACTACTCGGAAGTCACACAGGTGCTCGATATCGCGATTGCGGGTCTTAGCACTCAATTGGATTTCGCCGGTTCATCCGACACTTTGAATCTGAGTGAGCTCGGTCTGGGCGACGCGACTTCGATCATCAAGTTGGACGGGGCTCAGATTCTGGGCATCGATTTGAACGCCGACGCTGGCCGAAAATTCTCGGCTTCGATTGCGAACGTGGATGATATCACGACCATCATCGTCGACCCCAAATTCGACCTCAAGCTGGCCATGGACTTCAGCACGCTGAGTGACAACCAGGATATGCCAGCTTGGGCCATGGGAGATATTCTGCACGTCGCTTTGGATGGCATGACTCCTACCCTCCGATTCATCGGGGACAACAGCACATTTGAGGTCGTTTCTGGCAATCTTGAGATGAGCCTGATGACCGCTGGAGATTCGATCACGGTGGCGGCTGGTCAGTGTTTGACCGTCGAATCGGACGATGCTCCTTTGGTTGATCCCGGCACCGAGCCGACTCCTGATCCTGCAGCTGAAGGCCCATTCGCGAGCATGATTGCTGGTGAGTGCGCTATGTAAACGAGAGAGGCGGCTGGTTCGCCTCTTGAGTCAAAGAAAAGGGCCCTGTGGGCCCTTTTCTCGTTCTTGTGTTTGCGGCGGCTAGCCGAGGCTGGCGGCAACGTTTTCTTTTACTTCGGCTTGAATGCGCTTGTATTGGTGTTCAGTGAGTCGCAACGCTGTTTTGGCTCGTTCGATGACGTTTGCTGGGCTCTTGTCCGCGTGGTCGTCAGGCCAGCCGTAGCCAAATTCTGCGGCTAGATCTTCACCAAGGCACACAATGGCCGAGAGTGGGTGAGGGTAGCCCTGTACGAAGACGCTATGATGCGACGAGATGACGGTTTCGACTTCGTTGGGCAGATGCCATGCGACTGCCACTGAGGCTCCTACTTCGGCGTGGCCCTGACCGATCATGTTCCAGAAAATATCATCCGGCACTTCGTCGTGGTCTCGGCTATGGGTCAAGAGAACGACGGCTCCCACGTCGTGAAGCAAGCCGCAAAGAAAAGCATAATCAGGCGGATTGGGCGTGTACTTCGCCACAATGGATGACGCGAATGCCGTCGCGGCGCTGTGTTTTCTGAGGGCTTCGATGCTTTCGGTGTGCCCGCCCTTAAAGACGGTTCCGTTCATTGCAGTCCACATCACCAGGTCACCGACTTTTCGCAGCCCGAGCCGGACCAGCCCATCACGGAGTGAAGTGACCTGTTGGGTACCAAAAAGGGGTGACTGCGCTTGCTGCAGGACGCGTCCAGCAAGGGCAGGATCGCCGCGCAACACATCTTCGATCTGTTCCAAGGTCACGTTGGGCGTTCGCGAAAGACGCAAAACGTCGAGCGCGACGACAGGGAGCATCGGCGGCGTGAATCCAGGCCGAAGAAGCTTCTCCTTAACGTCATCAACGAGGTGATTGGGGAGAGCGGCGAAGGCAGCCATCGATGGACCTTGGGTGAGCGGAGGGGTTAACAGACTCCTCATCGGCACCGCAGGGTCTCGGCTTTAATGGTTATTTACGGTTTTTTTGTGATCCGCGATTTTAGCGGCGTGGCGATCGGCGAATTCGACTGGAAATAGGCCACGAATGCATCCAGATCGATGGGACCTCCGATGCGTTTGGTTCCAAGCGGGAGAATCTCGTACCCATCCCCACCGGCAGCGATATAGCTGTTCACGGTCACTCGGTACTCGGTTTCGGCGTCGATGGGTTTTCCGTCGACTTTGATCGAAGCCGGGTCGATTTTCTTGCCGATCGGAGCAGACTCGGACCACGCATACGTAAAGTTCGCAGACGGGTGCATGATGCGGGTGCGTTCGCCGAACTGGCTTTCGAGCAATTCGTGGATTTGTGCGCCTGTCAGGGTCATGGTGACCAGCGAGTTCCCAAAGGGTTGAACCGCATGAGCCTCGGCGAAGGTGACCGCCCCTGGGGCTTCTGTTCCGCTGGGAGAAAAGCTCAATTCGCCGCGCACACCACCACCGTTCATGAACGCGATTTGGGCGCCGCCCTTGTCTGCGGGTTTGGTGGCCCAGAGCTGGATATCAGCGATGAGTCGTCCCATCTGCGAATCACCAGACTCGCCGGTTTCACGCGGGATATCGGAGGTGATTTCGCCGATTTGTTTATTCGCCATTGGGGCAACAAGCGCGGCGTATTTCTCGACGATCTTGGTCACGGACGCTTTGGGCGCCCCGACCCGGTCGATGACCAGGTTTCGGGCGCTTGTGCGCTCGACGTCCTTGGTTTCGCGGTTCAGCTCAACGTCGATCTCGGTCAGCATCTGGCCGTACGATTTTGCCGAGGTCACCAAACGGTCGTCCATCTCGCAGATGTAGGCCTGGTGAGTATGACCGGTGACAAAGATATCCACGGCTTTGGAGGTGTTTTGTACGATCTCGATGATGGGGCCCGAGATGCCTTCGCAGCCATCTGGATTATCGCGAGACACGGGCGCGCCGCCTTCGTGAATCAGAACCACGATGGCTTCGATGCCCTGCGCTTGAAGTTCCGCGGTCGCAGCGTTGATCGTCAGGGCTTCGTCGGCAAAATCCAGTGAGCCAATTCCAGAAGGGTCCACGATTTGTGGCGTGCCTTCCAGAGTCAGTCCGATGAAGCCCACTTTGACGCCCTCGAACTCACGCACGACGTAGGCGGGGAAAACGGTCTTCCCGTCGCTCTTTTGGGTCACGTTTGCGGCCAGATATTCGAATTTTGCGCCCTCAAATGGGTCGCCATCCAGACAGCCGTCGGTGGGGTGACATCCGCCTTTTTTAAGGCGTTCGAGCTCATCGATGCCCTCATCGAACTCGTGATTTCCGACGGCAGTGATCGCCAAGCCGGCTTCGTTGAGCGCTTCGATCGCCGGTTCGTCGTGGAAGAGCGAAGAAATCAACGGGCTGGCGCCAACCATGTCACCCGCGCCCACCACAAGGGTGTTTGGGTTATATTTCTGAATCTCAGCGATTCGCGCGGCCAGATAGTCGATGCCACCGGCCTCGATCGTGGTCTCACCCACCGTCACCTTGCCCGAGGGGCCTTCCAGGTTGCCGTGGAAATCGTTGATGCCGATCAGCTTCAGGTGAACCGGGGTCGCGGCAGGGATCACAGGAGGAGCGTCTGGGACGCCAGGCGACGCTGAGCAACCAGCGAATAAGAGGGCAACGAGTAGTTTCGACTTCATGGTCTTCCTTTAGAATCCGAGACCGTCCCAGGGGACGTCTTCGTTCATCGGCAAAGCGGTGGTGGCCCCAAATTGAGTGCAAACACGGGATCCAACCCAGCAGCCAAGGTTCAAGATTCGGCGCCAAGTGGGCTCTTCCCAGGTCGCCATCATGCGTCGCAGGGAGTCAGCCTCGACGGGGCCATGGATTTGATGTTCGGCACAAAGTCCGGCGACAAACCCTGCGACAAAACCATCACCGGCGCCGGTCGTGTCAACGACTTGGACATTCGGGGCGAGGGCTGTGGTGTGAATGGAGCCACAGAAAACTTCGGCGCCTCTTTCGGCTCGCGTGGCGATCAGTGCCTTGACACCGGCCGGGCGCAGAACCTCGTCGTAGAATTCTCTCGCGTTGTCGCCTCCCAGGAACTCAACTTCGTCGTCGTTGAGTTTGACCACGTCGGCGTACCCGAGCAGTCGCGTGATTACGTCGCGGGCGAAATCGAGGTCGTCCCACAGATGCAGGCGGACGTTGGGGTCGATCACGATGAACTTGCCGAACGCTTTGGCGTGATCCAGCGCGGTAAACGTGGCCTCACGGACATCGGGCGTGACCAGAAGGTTGCTTCCCGCAATGAAAATCGAGGTGGAGCGGATCGTCTCGACGTTCACGTTTTCGGGGCGGAACATCGTGTCCGCGCTCGGCTGCCGATAGAATACGAACGAGCGCTCGCCGTTGGCGTCCAAGCTGACGAACGTGATGCCAGTTTGCGCCTTGTTGGTCATATGAATGCCCGAGACGTTCACGCCCTGTTCCTCGAGGTAATTCCTCAAAAAACGGCCGAACTCGTCTTCACCGACGGCTCCCATCAAGCCCACGCTTCGCCCTAGTTTTGCCAGTCCGATCGCCATGTTAGCGGGTGCGCCACCAGCGGCTTTGGTGAAGTGGGTGACGTCTCGAAGAAGTTTTCCTGACTGGTCAGGAAGAAAATCAACCAACGCTTCGCCGTAGCTCAGCACTTCTAGCGGTTTCATGGAGCGGCCTTGTCGAAGAGAGTATCGAGCATCGATCGACTGCGGATTTCCGAGTCGATGACCTGTTCCAGACTTGAGTCGATGACTCGTCGAATCTGGGACATGACTTTGGGGTCGGCAAGTCCATCAGGGACGGTGCCGGCCGGGGTCTGAAGGTAAAGCAGAGCGGCGTGGGTTTCGGGCTCAAGCACACCGTAGCGTTCTTGAGGGAGAATGCACTTTCCGCAGAGCAGGCCTTCGCCGTTTCTGGAACATCGCAATTTGTCGAACGCTTGAACGGGCGTGCCGCAGCGCTGGCATCCATCAAGCGACGGGGCCGCGCCGTTTAGGGCGAGCAGCTGAAGTTCAAAATGATGTGTAATCGCGAGCAGGACTTCCGGGAGCATGTCGCAGGTGGCGACATGTGTGTACGTCGAATCGAGCAGGTCGTAGATGTCTTCGGCCTCCGCGCCTTCGCGTGTGCAGGCGCGCACGAGTTCGGTGAGGTAAGAGGCCACCGTGATGCGTTCGTAGGAGGTCTCAAGGCCCGGGAAATCACGGATCACCGACGCATCGGTCAACGATCCGAGGTCTCGGTTAGGGTGCATGCTTACAGTGGCGTCGATGGTTCGCAGCGGCTGCAGGCAGCCTGAGAATCGTTTGGAACTCGCCCTGGCCGAGCGCGCGATGGCTGAAACCCTTCCGGTCGTACGTCCCAGCAGTGTCACGATCACGTCAGAGTCTCGGTACGCAACGGTGCGTAGGACAAAGGCGTGGGTGTGAACACTCTGCGCCATTTCTCAGGCCTTTGGAGCGTGTTTGTCGATCAATCGACCCACGCCCGGAAGCGCATCGAGGACGTGCTTCTCGGCAGAACTTCGCAGCTTTTCGTAGGTGGACTTGATGACTTTGCTTTCGGCTCGAGCGGCTTTGGCGTCGGTGATGCCAAGCAGTGCATTTGAGGCGCGGTGGCCATGTTTGGCAACGTAGGTCTCAAATCTCTTGGCCCCGTCTTCGGCCAAAAACTCTTCGTACACCGGAGACATGGCGTCGGCGAACTCGTCGAGCAATTTGTCGACCGCGAGGTTAATCATGCGCCCGTCTTTGAGTTTCTTGACGACCTTGTAGCCGCCCTTGAGCGCCATGCCCGACAGCCCGCTCTTGCTGCCGACTTCCTCGTCGATGAGCCGGACGCAATCGTTGATGACAGTGGTTCGTTCGACTGTGTCGAGTCGAGATCGTAGTTCAGACATGATGAATCCGCAGCGGGAGATGGCGCTATTAGTAGAGAATTCCGAGGCTACTGTACAGGCTCTTGCGCAACGCGTTCGCCCTCAGGGGCGTCCCAAATCAGAGAGCCTACTGGCATGCCCACATCGACATGTTTTCCGTTGGCCGAATAATTGGAGAATCGCAGCGGCAACGACTCAGAAAACGGGAATTCGGCCGTATTTTGAAGGTGAACATGCAAATGAGGTTCGAGCGTTCGCCCGGAATTCCCCACGGCCGCGATGACCTGGCCGGGTTTCACGACCTCGCCGACCTGAACGGCCACCGAATCACTCTTCAGGTGCGCCAAGATGAGGTACTCGTCGGGTTCGACTTCGAGCAGGATGAAATTGCCCAGTGCGGCGGATTCATATTGGCCAGGAACGTTATCGCTGAGGCCGGTCTCAACCGCTTTGACCTTGCCTTCGACGGGGGCCAAAACGGGTTGGCCAAATGCAAAAAAGTCCTCGGCGCGGGCACCGTCCAATTTGAACTTTTTGCCGTCTTGGACTTTGCCAAAATCGTATCCCCACCGATAGGCGGCGGTGGTGCTGTGGTAATTCGTGTCCATGTCGCTGCCCCCAGCAAGCGTGACCCATTCGCCTTCGAGTGGAAGCCGATACGTATGCGTTGATGTCCACTCGGCCGTCGACGTTGGAGCCGGGAAGAGTGGGGTGTTGCCCAGAAATCCAACGATAATCAATGCGACGAATGCGATCGTTCGGCTGCGTCGGATCGCGGGAGGCCGAAAAATTGTGCGCAGCAGGCCCATGAACATCAAGGGGACGGTCAAGACACCCAACGCCGGAATTCCCAGTCCGTGAGCATAAAGGCTGACCATACCCAGTCGCATAAAGGCTACGGCATAGGTGATCAGCAGCAGTCCCAGAAGGGATACCGAAAGAAGCGTCCACCACTCCCAGGGTTCGGGTTGGGGCGCTGGGTTTGCTGTTTCCTCTGTGTCCTGACTCACTTTCAACCTCCTCGGGCGGCGGCAATATGCCGCACGAATCCCGGCGGGGCAATGCGGGTAACTTGACACTCTGCTCAAGGGCACGGATCTTCAGCGTTCAATATTAGGAGCATTCATGCGCAGCGCAGCGATCGGGTTATTCTTGACCGTCTCGTTTGTGGTTGGAATTTCTGAAAGTGTGGCAGCGCCACCTGAAGTCATTCCTGCCTCAAAGACCGAGACCAAGCGGCTTTCGTTGCCCCCCGAGTTGGCCCCATGGGTCGATTGGGTGCTTCATGATGTGCCTGATGTTGACTGCCCATCTCTGGATGGTGTTCGGCATTGCATATGGCCGGGCGAACTCGCAGTGACCGTGAAGGCCAAGGGCGCCTCGTTTGCCTACCGCGTTTTTGTGGACCGAGAGACCCGTATTCGGCTCCCGGGCAGCAAAGATTTTTGGCCACAGCGTGTTCAGGTTGATGGCGGTTTTGGGTTGGTCTCAAAAGCGTCCGACGAACCTGTGATTATGTTGTCACGTGGCCAGCATTTGATTGAGGGGGGCTTTGAGTGGGCCTCGACCCCAGAAGTTCTACCGGTGCCGCAGGCGGTCGCGCGTGTGAGTCTGAGTATCTTGGATGAAGACGTGGATTTCCCGCGCGTTGAACAAGGACGTCTTTGGCTCGGGAAATCTGGAGTGGGCGAAGAAGACTCGGCTGAGACCGTGCGCGCCACGATCTACCGACGTTTTGAGGACGGGGTCCCGCTCAATGTGGTGACGCGTGTTCAACTCAACATCTCGGGCCGCGCGCGCGAGATATCGTTGGGCAAGATTCTGCTCGCCGACACGATCCCCACCAAGATTGAAAGCAGTCTTCCTGTTCGATTGCCACCCGAAGGCGATGTGAGCGTGTTCGTGCGTCCCGGGACACACGAGATTTTCATCACTGCCGCCATCATCAAACCGCTCACGACGATCTTGGTGCCAGCGCCCACGCCGAATTTCTATGATGCCGAGGAAGTCTGGGTTTGGGTTCCTGATGAGCAGGCTCGTTCGGTCCGAATCGATGGACTGAACGCCGTAGACCCAGAGCGCACGTCGTTGCCCGCCGATTGGCGAGGGCACGCCACGTATTTGGTGGCGCGGGAAAACAAGATGGCGATCGCGGAGACTCGTCGCGGAATGGCCGAACCGTCCCCAAATATGATCAAATTATCACGTGAGTTATGGCTCGATTTGGACGGCGAGGGCTACACGGTCCGGGACGCGCTTTCTGGCGAAATGCATCAGGGGTGGCGCCTGAATTACGGCCCGACGGGAACGCTGGGCCGTGTTTACGACAACAACGAAGGCTCAGACCTCTTCATCACGGCGTCTCCTCAAACCTCGCTCTCGGGTGTGGAGATTCGTCGGCCGGGCCTGAACCTCAGCGCTGAGTTGCGCTTGGACGATGCTCGAGCGGCCATCCCGATGGTCGGTTGGGACCACGACATGCAGTCGCTTTCGGCGGATTTGAAATTGCCGCCAGGCTGGACACTCGTGGGCGGAAAAGGTGTCGACAGCATGCCTGGAACATGGCTTGAGTCGTGGACCCTCTTCGATTTCTTCTTTGTGCTGATGGTCGCCCTGACGCTCGGAAAGCTATTTCATTGGGGGTGGGGGCCGATCACGCTCGTGGCCCTATGCCTTTCTCATGGCCATGCAGACGCGCCGGAATGGATTTGGATCGGCCTTCTGGTCACGCTCGCGCTGGTTCGCGTGCTGCCCCAGGGATGGATCAGGCGAATATTTGTGCTGACTCGGGCCGGCATGCTCATCGCGTTGGCGGTGATTTTGGCGCCCTATGCGCGCGACCAGATTCGCCATTCGTTGCATCCCCAGGTTGGTCAGCCCGAGACAGGGTATTCGCGCTCGGTCAATGACTTTAAGAGCGTGGACCAGGGATTCTTGGAGGCCGAACAAGCGATGGCGCCCGAAGCACCAGAACCCATGATGGAAAAAGGCGACTTTGCCGACGACGAGTACGAAGCAGACTACGATCGCGCGTCTGCAGTCGTTGACTCGGTCGTCGGCGGAAAGATGGCTCGCAAAAAGAGCCCACAGTCCTGGGCGAGCAAGAACAATCAGAGCCTGCAACAAGTCGACCCCAACGCGGTCGTTCAAACCGGTCCGGGGCTTCCTACCTGGACGTGGAGCAATTGGCAGCTGAGATGGACCGGTCCGGTTCGAAAGGACCATGTGGTCGAGTTGTGGCTGCTCAGTCCCACCGTGAACCGATTTTTGGCCGCCCTGCGCGTGATTCTTTTGGTGTTGCTGGCGTTGCTGATGCTTGCGCCAAAGGACATGTACTGGTCAGAACCCATTCGAGTGAAAAAGGGATTTTGGACCAAGCTCCTTGGCATGGCGTCGGTTCTTTTTGCCATGGCGTTCTCGCCGAATATGGCCCAGGCGCAGGACCAGGTTCAATACCAGCAGAATAATATCGACCTTCCGATTGGCATCACAACGCCGGCTAATTTGCTCGAGGAACTCAAGCGGCGTCTGATCGAGGAAACCCTGTGTCAGGGCCCATGTGCGGTCGCCAGCCGAGCGAAGATCGAGGTCAAAGAAGACGCCTTTGAAATGACGGCCGAAGTTCATGCCGAGAAGCTCACTGCGTGGCATCTGCCTGGGCCGTC
>JBFFMO010000106.1:0-9237 GCA_041554035.1 Allomicrovenator sp.
ATACTCAACGCCCGAAAGGTCAGCTGAACAACCCACTGCTGCTGGGTCGCCTGGGACGCATTCGGCAGGAGTGATCGTCGCGGTCGCCGAGAAAGTTCCCGACGAAGTGCTTGAGGACCATGGTTGAACCATGATGAAATAATCACCGGCCGTAGGAACTGTGAATTCCACAATTTCTGGATTGGTGCTTGTTCCGTAGGAGTCGGCTTCGTCGAGACATGTATTAAACTCGCTGGCAACACAGCCGGCGTGAGCAGAAATGATCGAGTCGAAACTCGCGTCAACAGCGACGGAGACAAAGTCGCCAGGCTGAAGATTCGGGATCACGTAGATGGCGTCCAGACGACTCGACGTGCTGCTTCCGCAGTTGTCATGGGCATCGGTGTAGTTTCCAATATCCACAGGCGTCGAGGTTGTTCCAGGAAGGCCATCACGAAGGACTTCGAGTGTCGTGGCGGTATCGCATGTGTCGTTGGTCGTCGTGCAACCACCGGTCACAACATCACAACCATCATCACACTGAGTCGTTGCATCGTATCCAGTACCTGAGCTGTTGCATGCTTGCGATTCGCGGTTCAACACGCAGCGCGAGGTGCCGGGTGTACAGACGAATGGTTGAACAGAAATGGTCACCCGTGGGTTTCCAAGGCTGGTCTCGTCTTCAACGTCTGCAATCAAGAAGACCGTCTTATCGACGCCCGAGTCGTTGTTCCAGAAAATCGTTTCTGCGGTGATGCTCGTGGAGCTGGCTGCATTGACACCAGCAACACAAGTGTTGGCAACGTCGGCGCAGTCTTCAACGATGTAAATCGTTGCATCGTCGGAATCAACCGCCGAGACTTCTGCCACCACAACGTAACCGTTTGGCACTGCCACAGCCCAGACCGTGTCTGGACCATCCGTGTCTTGTGAGTTTGAGTTGTTTGGAACACATGAAGCGTCGCCTGGATCGTAGTCATTGAAGAACTCCGACCGGTTGATCACGCCGCTGAATGGGGTGGCGCTATCTACAGGGAATGCATTCGAGCACTGGTCGCCAGGAGGTCGTGAACAAACACCGACAGTGGCTTCGCATCCGTCTTCACAGACTTCAGCATCAAAACCTGTACCGTTGCTGTTACAGACGTTGGCGGTGTCCGGGTCCAAGCAGGTGTTGTCCGCTGCGCTACAAATGATGTCTTCGACAGCCACCGAGAGTGCGAACTGACCGCCTGAAGTTGGCGTAGCCGATTCGACGACAATCACATAGGTGCCAGCCGAAAGTTTGAGTGCGAGGGTCTCGTTACGATTGGCGCCCAAGCTGTCGGCACAATCGAGTTCGCTGCCAGTTTGTTCACAAATCGTACGGATATTGATGGCAAGGTCTGCCGTAGCGGTCAAAGGTGACGCCACAAAGGTTGCGAACACTGCACGGTCGATGGTGAAGGAGTAAACAGCTTCGCCGTTGAGACCATCGGCGTCGCCACATGACGACACAAGAGCGGTGGTTCCACCGAGAGTCGTTCCAGCGACAGGAGTACCAACGGTAAGCGCAGCAGGAGCGGCACAAGCGGCGATCACGCCGGCATCGACCACGTCCATACGTGCGGAGTAACGAACACCAGCGGTTGACACATCACCACCGTCGCTCACGACGAGGGTGTATCGGCCGCCGTTGATGGCCGTGATGGCGAATTCAACGCGCGCCGTTCCGGTCGGTGCACCGTTAAGTTCGGTGCGGGCGGTCCCGACCGAAGTTCCATTTTCGTTAAGGAGGTCAAGCGCCAGAACACCCAGGCCCACGTCGGCTGCAAGGATATTAACTTCGGCAACAAGCGTCCCGGTGAGGTCAGCGTCATCGGTCGTGATGAAAGAAATTCGGTCGACATCAGTGCCACAAAGGGCGAGTTCGATCGGCAATCCACCGTTGGCGGCTGCGTAATCGGTCTCTTCACCGACAGCGTTGTTGGGCTCGAAAGCATCGTTGACACAAGCACTTGGAGCGGCACAAACGCCACCGTCACAAATACGGTCAGTTGAACAATCGAGAGCGCTGGTACAACCCGTTGGGTTTTCACCACAGGTCGCTGTCGAAGCGGCGTCGTCGTAGGTACAAACCTGATTGCCTGCGCAGCCCCCCGCTCCACATGCATCATCAGTTGCCACACACGCGCCACCGACACAGACGAATGCATCAACACAATTATCAGCGTTGGTGCAGGTGTCAGGATTTACACATTGACCCGAAGCCGGGTCGCATTCACCGCGAGCACATGTTTGGTTAAGCGCGTCACAGACGTTGGCTTTGCATGTGTTGTCGTCGGCGCAGTAGTTGCCCGCGAGACATTGAGTGTCATCGCCACCGCAATTATCGGAATTGGTGCAGGCGAGGTCTGCAAACGAGCAAACGCCACGCTGGCAATCAAGATCAGCACAGAAGGCGGCTTCAGTAGCGCATTGACCACTCACGCACTTGCTGCCCGAAAGGCAGTCAGTGGCTTCGGTGGCCTCGGTGCAGATGTCAGCATTGACACATTCGCCCGTACCAATCTGGCAAATACCTGCGTCACAGGTTTTGTCGGCGCATGGGTCCGCAGCACAAGTGTTGTCGGCACCGCAATAGAAGTCGCCAAGGCAGTTTGCATTGGTCGTACAACCCACTGGGTTAATACAGGCACCATTTGCACACACACCGCGCTCACACGCGTTATCACACGCAATCACGGCTTCGCAGGTGGACACGTTGCAAGCGAAACCTTCCAAACAAAGGTCGTCGTTCCCCGCACAATCGGTGGGGTTGATGCATTGGCCGGTGGCCTTTTCGCATACACCACCTTCGCAGGTTACGTCTTTGCAGAGGTTTGTCTCTGTGTTGTCATCACCGCAGGCGGTGAGGGCGGTAAAGGCCAAGCTCATACAGAGCAAGGCCGTCCGCAGGCTATAAAATGGTATTCCGACTCTTCCGATCATTGATCTATCTCGCTGGGGGGTTGGCGTTTTTATTCCAAAAAAACACGATTCTTACGCGAGGAGGGTAGGCGAATTGGGGTTTCAAATCAAGGCAACCCCTTGTGGGGATTGGGATCACGACACTTAAAGCAGCCCCAAGACCCGTGAATAAGCCCAATTCCTGCATCGTGACACCGGCGCTTGTAATCATTTGATCAGACGATAAGACCGGGTTCGAAGAGATTCCCGAACCACGAGGCGTAACGACAAAACGGCCGAAGTTGTTAGGCTTTCGTTGCACAAAAGCAACTCGCCTGAAACCGCTCAGTTGAGCGTTTAGGCGACCGAGGTGCCGGCGTTAAACAGTGTATGATGACGAATAGTTTTCGTCGGGCGGCATTGTTGCTGTAATTCAAAGTCTGAGAACAGCCGTCCCTCCCCGTGAAAGGAGTTGATGTCGAGACAGTCGCCAGCACACGCAATTCTGGCGCAATTATTGTGGCACCCAGGTGCCGAAGGGTTTTCCCCAATTCGACTTGTATCTTGGGTTGGCCAGCGGAGTGCCAGGAGGAGGCGTGTAGGCTTCACCATACACGGCGCCCGGCGCGAGTTCTTGACCGTCGGGCATTTTGAAATGCACGGGGTCGCCGGGTTTGAGCTCGACGTGTTCTTCGGGCGGTAGAGGTTTTTTCGCAAGGCGAAAACTTAAGTCGGTCGGAGAAGCATAGCTCAACTGTTCCGCAAAGATTTCAGGGGCGTATTCGCGCAAGGGAACATAGGTCGTGTTGCGCGGGCCCTCGATGACCTCGTACTCAGGGAGTTTCCCTTCGTAGAATTTCATGACCTCGGGGAGCCTCAATTTCGTGGTGGCGACAATCAGCGAGTCGCCACGGCTGACCGAGGTGATTTCGGGAGGCAGCGGAATGCCAAAGGCCTCGCGTTGCTCCTTGAGCGTTCGCTCTTCTTCCGGACTTTGTGCCGCGGTCGTGGGTTCGACCTTGGCTTTGGTCACTTTTGCCGGTGGCGGTGAGTCTTTGCACCCACCCACCACCAGCGCGAAAACGAGAATCCAATACTTCACTGAATCACGCTCCAGCTCAACGGGATGGTCATGCTGCGAGGGCGTTTGATGTTCTTGGTCAAACGGCCGATGGCATCTGCAGACGAATCACCTTTCAGTCGACCGCTCATGGCCCCAGCCGGTGCTCCGGTTTGTGCGATAAGTTGAGGCTGCGTGTCCATGCCCGCGGTGTCGGCCGAATTGGCACCGTCACCGTTGAGGTCTCGGACCGAACAGACGGGGCCCAAAGTCAGGGTCAACCCACGGATGACCGTCGATTCCTTAGGAGAGAACCACAACGCCGGACTGGTTAGGCTGGCTCCTGGCGAGGTGTCGATATCACCGCCTGCGAAATCAGGGTCATTAAAGTCGAAGGTGCCGACAGGATCGGTGCCATTGGACGCGAAATAATCCACGCCCCAAACCCTTGCACGACCCGGCAAACACACGTCTGCGTCCTGAACCCAGTAGGTCGGAAAATATGCGACGCTGTTGAAGACAAGCGGCTCGCCCATCAGTTTCTCGCCCTTTTCGAGCACGCGGTACCAGCGGACTTCGTTGGGAGCCGCCCCATCCGTCTCAGCCACGGTAATCACGGCTTGAGCAAGAGTCGGCGACGGCGAATCGCTGGTTTCTCCCAGACCGTAGGTCACGACCAACTGGCGATTGGGCCCGCGCGAAATGGCTGGCTTAAAGGCTGCCGGTCCAAAATTCACATCGGAGGCCCCAACGGCCGTATCGGCCTTGGACTGAAGGTCGGTCGATGCGTAGGGGTCGAAGAAGAGGTCCACTCCCCAATTGGCCGGATTGGGGTCTTGGAAATTCATTCGATAGAGCCGACCGATGCTGTCACCGACAAATCCTCGACTCGCCAACGAGCCCGTGGACGCGTCGTAGAGTGCAGGCGAGCCGGTGAGCTGAACGCGACCAAACCGGGCTTCAAAGCCAGCATCCGCGCTCTTGGCGAAGGTTCTTTCGGTCGGACCATCGTTGTACGTGACAAACCGACGAAGCAAGGTCCCCGTTTGAAGGTCAATCACGTAGATCGCCGAACCTTGCAAACCGGCACCGCAGCCGTCGACGTTATCGTCAGTCGCACCGGCTGCAAAAACAGCCACCGGACGCTGTTGAATTCCTCCGCTGCCCATCATGTCGATCGCCAGAGTCGCGATTTCGGGCGCGCTGATGCTCAGACCCATGGCGGGGCTGCCCCAGAAATCATTCGGGCCCGAACAGACGGCATCTGGATCCGAGAAATGTGTTTCAAGGGACGTGGGTGGAAACACCAACTCAGGGTCTCGCGCAGCCAGCGCCTTGACCTGTGCGGTCTCCCAACTGCGATCGAATTCCCAAAGAATGGCGGGGTCAGGAGCCTGGACGGTTCGTGATACCGCGCCCGGGCGCAAACCACCCGTTCGCGTCACGTCCATTGCAAAGTACCCACCGCCGGCGCGGCCCATGGCCTGTACCAAGACGGTGCGCCATTGCTGTTCTGCGGTCAGGAAACCCGTGGTCGCAATGGCACGGCATGCTTGATTATTCTGATTATGTTCAGAGTCGGCATTCGCCTGGCACAGACGCACATCACGTACGACCGTGGCGCCATCCATCAAATAGCCCTGAGATTGTGTGTTGTAGGCGAGCTGGCGCAACAAGATATTTGGAACATAGGACCAAGCTTCACGTTGCCCCAAAACCCCTGCGCTCTGGTCCACCTCGGCGCCCAATGTATTGGAGGGTGCAAGGTCGTTCCATGTGTTGTCCGCGGTCTGTTCGCGCACCAAAATCCGCCCCTTCAGGTCTCCCATATGGATCGCATGAAGTTGGCCGTCCACCGTCGCGGAGTAGAGCATCGTGGGTCGGTCTCCGTAGAAAGCACGGAAGGCTCGATACGACTCAATGGGCAGGTCCAAAATGGGCGGAGGAACAACGATCGGGTCGGAATTCAGGATGCCTGAAAAGACGCGTGAAGTGGCGCGGTCATTGGTTCCTTTCGCTGGAGTCTGACCACGTTGCCCTTTGATCACACCTTCAAGATCGGCGTAATCGTAGGCGTTCAAGAAATCTGCGGAATTTTGGTCCGTCCACGTGGGAACCGTGGCGTTTTGAAGTGCCTTATGAAGTTGAGCAGCACGCAGCGGGATTCGTGTTCCCACCAAAAGCGCAGCCGGCGATGGGACGTTGGGGAAAGAGCTGTCCCGAAACTCTTCTTCGCTTTGTCCGATGGTGATCGGATCCCAAAGGAAGTGCATCCGTCCGCCCAAATCATTGACCTTCGCGCTGCGGCCGCCGTAATCATAAATGGCGTCGGTAGGCAGGGAGGTGAAAATACGTCGGTTGTCTGTGGGCGGTGAGGTGGCGCACTGTCCACCTGCCGCAACGCCACAATTGACCTGATCGCCGATATCGGCATGGAGGGCACGAACCCCGAGGCCGCTCGTTTTAATGCCAGCTGTGGCGGCGTCGGCCGCGTCACTTCCTTGCGAAAAGGTCGGAGTGCCCGTCGTATCGCAGGGAATGATCTCACGATTCAAAATGCCGCGCCAATAGGAGCCCAGCGTCTGGACGCCCGAGAAGGTTCGGTATTGGCCACCGGCCGTAAAGTCATCGTCATCAAGGAAATTGGAGATCGCTGCGCGGGTTCGCGTCAGAGTGTCGGATCCGCCGATAATGCCCGAAGCAATCGAGAACACGGCCTTTTCCATCGCGGCGCGGTCATTACTCCCCAGCACGAGGGCTGGGAAATTACACGTAAACGTCCCGACATTTGGATTAGGCGGTGTGTAGGTGTACGGAGTCTGCGGACCAACGAGACAGAGGCTGGTGCCAGGCTTACACACGCCCGGACTGGTGTACTCTGAACAACCTGCAACGCAATTTCCGGTGGCCCCAGAGGGGTCGGCTGCGGTGGGCACATGATCAGGAAGATAGTACTCAGCGCAGGTTTTCCCTGCTTTGGCCATCGCGGAAAGCTTGGTCAAGATTTGCGTCTTGGTTGTAGCGTCGGTGCTCACCGAGAGCGCCACCACGTGAACACGAGGTCCGTACCGTCGAGCTGCATCAGGCTGCGAGCCGTAGAGCGACGTATTTGACGTCAGCGCCTCAATCTCGTCTTCCGTGGCTCGATAGGGATAGAGAGCGGGGTCATAACCAAATGCCGGCGTTAAGGCCTCGCTGCCGATATTTGAGCCAGAAAAGCCACCGGATTTTTCGGGTTCGGGATAGCCGTCAGAGATCAAAACAATCTGTTTTGGCCGACACTCGGCGTAAGGATCTTGCGAACCGTGGTCGCCTTTTTCGAATCGTTCGTCGTTGGCCAAGAATTGGTGCACATCCATGATCGCTGCGGCCAACGGAGTGGCGCGAGCGATGGGGTGTTTGGCCATCTCGTACTTATTCTCGATGTATTTATCGGCCTTCTTGTCATAGGCCAATCCAAGAGATGCAATTCCCTTTTTGACATCGATCTCTCCGGCTTTCCCGTCTTCACGAAGGAAGCCTGCCTCGATGATCGTCTGTTGAACGTGATTCGAGAGCTGGTCCAAGAATGAAGACGGAAGATCGATTCTTTTGGGCCCCACAATTCGGTAAACGCCCAGATTATAAGGGGAGCCGGAGTCTTCTCCGTTACTGTTGCTGTCTCTGGCTCCCGCGGGGTTGGACCCGTCGATCCCGTCGTCACCGTCGACGGAGTCGTTCAATTTATGGGGCCAGCCGCTCACGTCCTCACGATAACCATCAAGCATGGCGACGCCAAAGATGGCTTCCGACGAGAGTTTATCGAGCACGCCGTTAGAGAGCTGTGCATCGAAGACTTCCTGGAAATGCGGTCGTGGTTCATCGTGGTCAGGCAGGCTTTCAAACCTACCCTCGCCCTCGCAATAGAAGCGATCTTCGGGCCTTTGCACGGAAGCGTCGCGTTGCCGCGGAACAAACCAACAACCAGGACCGTCGGAAAGAGCGTTAAGCGACTGATAATCCCGTGTATCCCCGGTGGCCCTCAAGAGCATATCGCCGGTGAGGACTTCTTTGAGAATCACGTGGCGAGGCTGAGAGGCGTCCGACATACGGACGCCGTTATGAACGCCCAAAACCGATACACCTAACATCTGGTTCTTGCGGACAACCATCAGCGCCTGCGAGCTGAACACGTCCTGCCAATCGTTGTAGCGGAACGTCCATGGTGGCCTGCGGTATTTATCGCACTGGTCGACTTCCCACACAAAACAAGGCCCGAAACGAGCGGGACCGTCGGCAATATTGCCGGTGATCTTACCCGTGGTATCGGATCCCAACTGCATGTCGGTTCCCGGAACCCACTCGGACTGATCTGGAGCGGTCGCCGCGAGATTCGGATACCTTTCGTCGCCGGCGGGCGTCCATTCGGTCGAGCCAGAGGTGTCCATCACAAATAGAATGTACGGCTTCTGCTCGACCTGCGCGGACGCAGTTCCTGCCGAAAAAACGGCGAGTGTCAAAACAGAGGCAGTGAGAGCTGAGATTCTTATTTTCTTATTCATGATTTGCCTCAATTGGCGCATTCGATGGGACCGATCAGGCCTTCTAAGCCGCCTCGAACCTGTGCTGTGTTACTCGGGCCTGTCCAGTCGTCGTCTGGCACTCCGGCGGACACCAGGGACTCGGCGTACATCGAGACTTTCTTGAAGCAGAAAGCCTGACCCATGCCAAAGCCCGACGCGGCGTTGGACTCGATCGGGTCGCGGATAACAAATCGGATATTGGTCTGTTTTTGGGCCTCGAACGACACCGTCGTTCCATCGGAATAAAGACCGGTCTCGCTTCCGCCATATCCCTTGAACATCGCCTGGAAGTCTGCCGCGCTGAGTTCTTCGTGCGGTCCAATAAGAATCGCGTCCTGACGATCTTGCATCGTTCCGCCGGAGCCTGCGGCACCGATCCGGCCCATGTCGTTGGAGGCGTCCTCTCCTGTCAACTTCGCGGTCATACGTCGCCAATATTTCGGCGCCTGATCCCCGATGCGTTTCGAGGCCACTCGAGCCACAGAGGCTGTCGATTCACCCGATTGAATTCGGGTCTGGAAGGTCGCCGTCTGCTGAACGCCTCGGGCCGTGTTCCTGAGGGCAACAATGGCAATCGCGGCCAGGATAAGGGTCAAAAGCGTGACGAGCACCAGGGCGCTGCCTCGTTCATTTTGAAGTCGGTTATTCATGGGCTGACCGTGTTGCGGTAAACGTAATTTGTCAGTTCCACTGAGCTTTGCATCGAGA